>JBDHVF010000001.1:0-56372 GCA_039809605.1 Polyangiales bacterium
CCCCGCCGCAGCCCCCGCAGCCGGGCGCCGCGCAGCCCATGGCCGCCGACCTCCCGCAGCACGCGAGGGAGCGCCTCGCCGCCATGCGGCAGCACCACTTCTTCACCAGCGACCTGTCGGTCAACGAGTTCCTGCTGGTGAAGGAGGTGGGCTTTCAACCCCTCGGGCTCGTGATGGGGAGCAGCATCTATCACATCGGGTTTCAGCCCGTTCGCCAGGGCATCAGCGAGGAGCTCACCACCCTCACGCAGGCCCTCTACCACGCGCGCGAGCTCGCCATGGTGCGCATGGAGGAGGAGGCCGACGCGCTCGGCGCCGACGGCGTCGTGGCCGTGCGGCTCACGGTGAGCGTCCACGCGTGGGGCTCCAACGTGATCGAGTTCCTCGCGATCGGCACGGCCGTGCGCCACGAGTCGGGGCAGAGCTGGCGCGCGCCCGACGGCAAGCCCTTCACCTCCGACCTCTCGGGGCAGGACTTCTGGACCCTGCTGCACGCGGGCTACCGGCCGCTCGGCCTGGTGATGGGCAACTGCGTGTACTTCGTCGCGCAGCCCCAGGCGCCGCAGGGCTACGGCGCGCCGGGGATGCAGAGCATGGAGCTCACCGGCCCCACGCAGGCCTTCTACGACGCCCGCGAGCTCGCGATGGAGCGCATGCAGGCCGAGGCCGAGGCCCTCTCGGCCGAGGGGATCGTCGGGGTCATCGTCGACGAGAGCAACCACACCTGGGGCTCCAACGTGCTCGAGTTCAGCGCCATCGGCACGGCCGTCACGGCACTGCGCGCCGACCACGAGATCCCCGCGCCCGCGCTCGTGCTCACGGTGAACGACTGATGCCCTCGCGCCCCCTCGACCTCGTCGCGAGCCTCTCGCACGTCGCCCGCGGCGGCATCCCCCTGCGCGCCCAGGAGCGCCTCGCCGAGGAGCGCGGCGAGCGCCGCAGGCTCTTCACCAGCGACCTGTCGGTCAACGAGTTCGCCCTCGCCAGGGACGCCCGCTGCGAGCCCATCTCGCAGGTGATGGGGAGCTGCATCTACCACGTCGCCCAGGTCGACGATTACAAGGGCAAGACGGGCGAGGAGACCGTCATCAGCGACGCCCACCGCGAGGCGCGCCGCAGGGCCCTCGCGAGGCTCTATCAAGAGGCCGCGTACGTGGGCGCCGACGCCGTGATCGGCGCGCGGCTGCGCGAGCGGATGATCACCATGGGCGCGCGCGGCAAGGGCGGCGACGACGGCGGCGAGGTGCTCGAGTTCACCGTGGTGGGCACCGCCGTGCGCGCGCCGTGGATCACGCGCTACCCCGGCCAGCCCGTGGTGACCGACCTCTCGGGGCAGGACGTGTGGGCCCTCGCCCAGGACGGCTACGAGCCCTGCGGGTTCCTCTTCGAGTTCTGCCGGTACCACGTGTGGCACGTGACCCGGGGGTCGGCGCGGCACGGCGAGATCGCCGCGGCCAACGACGCCATCGAGCGGGCGCGGTCCATCGCGGCGAACAAGATCCTCCGGCAGGCCGCGCAGGTGGGCGCCGAGTTCGTCGTCGGCAGCGACATCTCGCTCGAGGCGCGCGAGGTGCCGTGCGGCTTCGAGGGATGCGAGCGCAACGACCTCGCGGTCGACCTGAGCTGGTTCTGCACGGGCGTGCGGCGCGTCCCCGGCGCGGCCCACAGGGTGACGGTCGACGTGCCGCCGCTCATCCTCTCGATGACGCCCGTGGGGCGCAGGCGCGACGAGACCATCGACGCGGGCGACGACGCCGACGAGGTCGCGCGCGCCGCCGAGGACGCCGAGGAAGACGCCGCCGAGGCCGACGGGTGACCGCGCCATGAGCACCGACCACGACCCGGGCGCGCGGCGCCCCATCGCCGACGACCTCCCGAGGCACGCCCGCGAGCGCATCGCGGAGATGCGCGAGAGGAAGCTCTTCACGAGCGACCTGTCGGTCAACGAGTTCCTGCTGGTGAAGCAGGCGGGCTTCGACCCCCTCGGGCTCGTGATGGGGAGCTCGATCTACCAGGTCGCGCCGGTCGTGCCGCGCGTCGCGCCGGGGCAGCCGGGCGCCGAGGTCGTCGACATGACCCGCGCGCTCTACCACGCGCGCGAGCTCGCCATGGCCCGCATGGAGGAGGAGGCCGACGAGCTCGGCGCCGACGGGGTCATCGGCGTGCGGCTCACGGTGAACCTCAACACCGACCCGACGCGGCAGGCGTGGGAGCAGTTCCGCGTGTGGCAGCGGTGGGCGAGGGGCGTCGGGTACTCGCGCGCGCAGACGCAGTTCACCGCCGCGTGGCGCCCCGACTGGCCCCAGTACGCGTGGAACCAGTGGCTCGCGTGGCTCCAGCAGCAGGGCACGGGCTTCAAGCCCCCGCCGTGGGCGCAGCCGACCTCGAAGGCCAGCTACCAGCTCGGCGCCAACGTGGCCGAGTTCATCGCCGTCGGCACCGCCGTGCGGCACCGCGGCGGCGAGTCGTTCAAGAACAAGCAGGGGAGGCCCTTTCAGAGCGCCCTCTCGGGCCAGGAGTTCTGGACGCTCCTGCGCGCGGGCTACCGCCCCGTGGGCTTCGTGATGGGCAACTGCGTGTACTACGTGCCGCCCGAGCTCCTGCGCGCGCCCGACGCGCAGAGCTGCGAGCTGGCGCCGTACACGCACGCCCTCTACGACGCGCGCGAGCTCGCCATCGAGCGCCTGCAGGCCGAGGCCGAGGCCCTCGACGCCACGGGCGTCGTCGACGTCACCGTGAGCGAGCAGCAGCACTCCTGGCGCGGCGCGCCGTGGAACGTAGGCAACGCGGCGCTCCAGTCGGGCGAGCTCCTCGAGCTCTTCGTGCTCGGCACCGCGGTGGTGCCCATGGCCACGCGCGAGCCCGCGCCCCGCGCCGCGATGGTCCTCCTCGCCAACGACGCCCCGCCCGCACCCGAAGGAGGCGAGCGATGATCGCGCGCCCCGCGCCCGCCCTCAGCGACCTGTCGGTGACCGAGTTCCTCACGCTGTCGCGCATGGGGTACCTGCCCCACGGCCTGGTCATCGGGTCGAGCGTCTACGAGGCCGACACCACCGGCCCGAGCACCTTCAGCCTCTGGGATTTCTTCTTCAACCCGAGCGCCGCGCAGGCCCCGCCGCCCGCGGTCACGGGCGAGGTCGTCGCGCTCAGCGAGGCCGTGCGCGCGGCCCGGGCCCTCGCCACCGAGCGCATGCGCCACCAGGCCGCCGAGCTCGGCGCCGAGGGCGTCGTGGGCGTGCGCCTCCACGTCGAGCACCACCTGTGGCGCGGCGGGCACCAGGTCGCGAAGTTCATCGCGATGGGCACCGCGGTGGCCTTCGACCACGCGCACGGCCCCGCGGAGCTGCGCGGCGCGCCGTCGCTCCTCCTGGCCGACGGGGGGCCGTTCATGAGCGACCTGTCGGGGCAGGACTTCGTCGCGCTCCTGCGCGCGGGCTACCGCCCGGTCACGGTCGCGAGCGGCACCTGCGTCTACCAGCTCGACCCGCAGGAGGTGCTGCGCTACCGCGGCTACAACGCCGAGATCGGCTCGTACACGGGGGCCTTCTTCGACGCGCGCGAGACCGCCATGGGGCGCCTCCAGTACGACCTCTTCTCGCGCTGGCCTCCGGGCCACCCCGACGCGCCCGCGGGCATCGTGGGCATGACCGTGCGCGAAGACGCCCACCGGCCGCAGACGCTCCAGGGCCGCGTCTCGGCCACGGGGCCGCAGGGCCCCGTCGTGGAGTTCACCGCCGTCGGCACCGCCGTCGCGCCGCTGCACCCGGCCGACCCCCGGCGCGCGCCGCAGCGGCCGAAGCCGCGCGTCGTCGTCCCGCTCGACCGGTAGCGCGCCGGCGCCGCGGTCACCCTTCGCGCTCGGCCACGTGCGCTTCGAATCGCTCCATGTGGGCGCCGAGGCGCTCGCGGAGCTCCGCCTCGATGGGGTCGGTCACCGACGTGTCGGCGCCCGACGCGCGGAGCTCCCGCAGCACGCCCAGCGCCGCCACCGCGCGGTTGGCCGCGAGGAAGCACAGCGCCAGGTCGGGCACGAGCTCCCTCACCGCGGGCTCGAGCGTGAGCGCGCGGCGGATCAGCCCGATGGCCTCGACGCGGCGGCTCGTGGCGATGAGCAGCCGCGCGAGCGTGCGGTAGAGCTCGCCCGCGGCGGGGCCGTCGTGGGCGTACTGCACCGCGAGGCGCAGGGTCTCTTCGCCCTCGTCGCTGCGGCCGAGGAGGTGCAGCGACTCGCCGAGCACGCCCAGCGCGCGGCCGAGGTCGGCGCGGGTCTTGGGCTCGAGCGCGGCGCCCTCGGGCGTGCGGAGGTACATCAGCAGCGGCGCGACCCACGGGCCGAGGCGCGCCACCACCTCGTCGTAGCGGCCCGCTTCGAAGTCCTCGCGGGCCACCTCGGCCTGCTCGAGGTCGATGGCGACCGAGCGCGCGCGCTGCTGCTGCAGCACGTCGATCACCCGCGAGCGAAGAAAGCGGCGGAACTGTCGCAGCGGCACGGCCTCCTGGCCACGCTCGTGGGCGAGCACGAGCTTGGGGTCGTCGGCTTCGGGCGACGCCTCGAGGCGCAAGAGGGTCAACCCGAAGAGCGGCGCCAGGAGCACGTATCGCGCGCCGATGCACTCGCGCAGCTCGCCCGCGTCGGGCACGTCGCTGAGCTCCACCACGCTGTCGGCGTCGCCGAGGAGCGCCGCCATCACCTCGGAGCGCAGCGCGTCGGGGGGGCCCGAGTCGGTGACCTCGTTGCCGTCGCTGTCGCGCACCCACTGGAGCGTCGTGACCTCGCCCGTGCCCCGGTCGATGCCCGCCGACACGATGCGAAAGCCCGCCACGAGCGAGAGCGCCACCAGGGCCTCGCCGAGCGACTCGCACAGGCGCCCGAGCGCGGGCACGCTCGTCACCACGCGCTCGAACCACCCGTCCGAGCGGATCGCGTCGAGGTCGTACGCCCGCGCGCTCACGTGGCGTCGGCCCCCTTCGGCGGCGCCGCCTCGCGCCGCTCGCGCTCGAGCTTCTCGCGGTACCACACGATCGTGCGCATGAGCCCGTCCTCGAGCTCGACGCGGGGCTTGTACCCCAGGAGCTTCTCGGCCTTGTTGATGTCGGGGATGCGCAGCTCGACGTCGGGGAAGGGCCAGTCGACGAAGCGGATCTCGGAGCGCGAGTCGGCCAGCCGCACGATCGTGCGCGCGAGCTGGTAGATCGTCACCGTGGCCCTGGGGTTGCCGATGTTGAAGCTCTGCCCGACGGCCTCGTCGCGCTCGAGCGTGAGGAGGATGCCCTCGACGATGTCGTCGATGTAGCACCACGAGCGGATCTGATCGCCCTGGTTGTGGATGGTGATGGGCTCGTCTTTGAGGGCGCGCACCACGAAGGCGTGCACGGCGCCCTCGCCGACCTGCCCCGGCCCGAAGATGTTGAACGGACGGATCGACACCGTGGGGAGCCCGAACTGCTTCTGGTAGCAGTGGCAGAGGTGCTCGGTGGCGAGCTTGCTCACGGCGTACGTCCAGCGGGCCTCGCCCACGGCGCCGAGCGTGGTCACGTCGCCCTCGCCCACGCGAAAGGCGTAGCGGCCGAAGACCTCGCTCGTGGAGAAGTCGACGAAGCGCTTGATGGCCGGGCCCTTCTCGGCCGCGGCCCGCAGCGCGTTCATGGTGCCCTCGAGGGCGATCTCCATGGTGGGCACGGGGTTCTTGAGCACCGTGTCGACGCCCGCGATGGAGGCCAGGTGCACGACGTAGTTGCAGCCGTCCATGGCCTTCGCGAGCGCGGCGCCGTCGCGCACGTCGCCCGCGACGAGCGTGACGTTGCGGTGCTTGTCGAGCCCCGCGGGCGTGAGGGCGTTGCGCCGGAGCAGGTCGAACACGACGCACTCGTTCGACTCGCACAGCCGCCGCACGAGCGCCGTGCCGATGAACCCCGCGCCGCCCGTGAGCAGCACTCGCTGTCCCTGGATCATGGTCGTGGTTGTCTACCCCAAACCCGCGCCTGGGGGAACAAGGGACGCTCAGGGTGCCGGCGCGGGCCCGCCCGTACGAGGCGCGGCGGGGGAGCTGTCTTGACGGAGCGAGGGGCGGCCGCTCTGCACCGAGAACGCGGCGGCGAAGCGCGAGCGGGTCGAGGCGCTGGTGACGTCTTCGAGGTGGTACCAGGCCGCCTGCACGCGGTCGGCGGTGACGTCGAGCAGGGCGAAGCCGCGGTGCGTGAGGTCGATGAACTTCATGTGCGGCGCCTCGGCGCGCACCTGGTCGGCCAGGCCCGCGAGCGCCGAGGGAAAGCCCGGCGAGGTGATGCCCGGCACCACGAACTCGACGGCGAGCGAGCCGCGGCCGGTGGCCGGGTCGTACGTGGCCGCGTCACGCGGGGTCTCGGCGAGGTCGTTGCCCCACGAAGAGTGGATGTCGCCCGTGAGCACCACCACGTTGTTCACCCCCATCTCGCGCAGGAGGCTGAAGAACCGCGCGCGCGCCTGGGGGTAGCCGTCCCACTGGTCGGTGTTCAGGAACTGAACGAGCTGGGCCATCATCACCTGCTGGCCCACGAGCCTCCACCTCGCGTGCGAGGCGCGCACCGTGTCGACGAGCCAGCGCTCCTGGTCCATGCCGAGCAGCATGCGATCCGAGGGCGAGGGGCCCCCGTCGACCACGGAGGGCTGCATGTCGCGGCCCCACATGCGCGTGTCGAGCAGCACGATGTCCGCGAGGTCGCCGTACGAGAGCGAGCGCCAGATGCGCCCGTCGGGCGTGTCGCGCACGGGCATCCACTCCCACCACGCGCGCCGCGCGGCGGCCTTGCGCTCGTCCCACGAGCCCTCGGTCATGGGCATGTGGTTCTCGGCGCCCTCGCGGTACGCGTTGTCGGCGAACTCGTGGTCGTCCCAGACGGGGATGATCGGGTGCTGCCGGTGCAGCGCGCGCACGTCGGCGTCCCTGCGGTAGTGGCCGTAACGCCTGCGGTAGTCCGAGAGCGAGACGACCTCGGTGGGCGGGTCGTACATCCGCACGCTGCCGTACGCGCCGTTGGCGTACTCGTAGATGTAGTCGCCCAGGTGCAGCACCGCGTCGAGGTCGCTCTGCCGCGCGATCATGCGGTAGCCGTGGAAGTACCCGTGCGCGTAGCTGGCGCACGAGGCCACGGCGAAGCGCAGGCGCTCGGTGGCCCCGCGCGGCGCCGTGCGCGTGCGCCCCACGAGCGAGGTCACGCCCCCCGCGCGGAAGCGGTAGTAGTACGTGCGCCCCGGCATCAGGCCCGTGACGTCGGCCTTCACGCACCAGTCGCGCATCTCCTCCGCGCGGGCCATGCCCTCGCGCATGTTCATGGTGAACGCCGGGTCGTCGGCGATCTGCCACGTCACGTCGATGGGCGCCGTCGAGCCCGCGGGGGGCGTGACGCGCGTCCAGAGCACCACGGCCTCGGGCAACGGGTCGCCGCTCGCGACGCCGTGCGCGAAGGGCATCGGAGACTCGGGCTCGGCGCTCGGGGCGATGGCGGTCCAGCCCTCGTCCATGCCGGCGTCCGAGGCGTCGGCCGGCGTCATCGCGTCGGAGGCGTCGGGGGGGAGGCCCCCATCGGCGGGCGCCGCGGTCGCGTCGTCGTCGCAGCCTGCGGCGAGGGTCGCGACGCCGAGCGCGGTCAGCCACTGGAGCAGTTCACGGCGGGAGAGGTTGTCCATCGCGACGGCGCTTCTATCACAATCCCCGCGTCGCCGGTCACACGACGCGCCACTGGTGCATGCGCTCGCCACCGCGCACGCCGCGGTTTTCACGGCCTCTCTCCCGGCATGGCCCGTGCGATCGCGGCGGCCATGAGCAAGCAACACTCGTCACGTCGATGGACGCTCGCCGCGCTGGCCGCGGGCGTCTTCGCGGCCTTCACCTCTCGCAGCGAGGCCAACAACCCCGTCGAGGTCGAGCTCTCGGCGACGCCGTACGGGGGCACCACCAGCGGGCAGCTCCCCGCGCGCGCGGGCGGCTGCGCGTTCGCGCCCACGGTCGGCACCACGTTCGCGGGCGTGGGCGGTGGCGTGCGCGTGCGCCAGCGCGCCTCGCGGAACGACCCCACGCGCGGGCTCACCGTGGCCGCGCAGGGCGCGGTGGAGTACCAGCGCAACGACCTGCGCTCCGAGGGCAGCGACCACCAGACGGCGATCCCCGCGGACCAGCCCATGGCCGCGGGCTCGGTGACGGTGGGCTACGACTGGCGCTGGTTCGGCGTGCGCGCGGGCGCGCTCGTGCGCGAGGTCTACGGCGACCCCGAGATGCCGAGCGGCTGCGACCCGTACACCAACATGACCTCCTACGAGGCGTGCCTGCGCGGCGCGACGTACCCGCACACGCGCGCGAGCGTGTTCCCCGAGGTGGTGCTGCGCGGGGGCGCCTCCGACGGGCTGCACGGCGAGGTGGGCGTGGGGTCGTACTCGCCCGCGACGCTCACGCGACCGGGCGCGTTCGTGGGCGTGGGGTACACCACGCGCACGGGCTTCGACGTGACGGCGCGCGCGGGCGTGCAGAACACCGTGGGCGAGACGGGCAGCCAGCGCTACGACCTCTCGGGCGCGGTGCCGCTCGGCGACCGGGTGACCGTGGGCGTGGGCGGCGCGGTGGTGAACGGCGAGTCGCGCGTCGACTTCGACGGACGCGCGACGGTGAGCGTGCGCCTCGGCGGGCCGTGACCCGACGGCGTGCAGTCAGTGCCCGCGGCGCGCGCGGACCTTCGCCTGCACGTCGTCGGGCAGCGTGGCGACGTAGTCGTCGCTCAACGCGCGCAGCAACGCGTCGGGCAGCGCGAGCACCTGCTCGGACTCGGGGCGCGCGGCGAGCGTCTCGGCGAGCTGCTCGGGCTTCAGCGCCGCCGCGATCTGCTCGGGCGCGAGTCCATCGAGCCGCTGCGCGGGGGTGAGGCCCGCGACGTACCGTCGGACCCACTCGTCGTAGCCGTAGAGGTCGGGGGTGGCCATGGTGCTCGAGTCCTTGTTGCGCATGCTCTGATGTTGCCCCACCCACTGGTCGCCTTCCAGCGTGCGCAGCGGCCGCCCCGCGAACCAGCGCCGCAGGTCGTCGTCCTCGCGCTCGGCCACCGCGCCCAGGTCGATCACCACCAGCGGCAGCGGCGCGCGCTCGATCGGGTGGTAGCCCGTCTCCGACGCGGGCAGCGCGAGGTCGAGCTCGTCGAGCTCGTCGCGTAACGACGTGTTGATCGACGGCACGGCGAGCAGCAGCGTGACCTCGTGCACGGCCAGCCGCTCGGTGAGCGAGCTCGAGGTGCTGGTGGGCGGCGACCGCCGCAAGGACCTCGAGCGCAACGTGCTCACCTGCGCGCGGGTGGGCAGCGGCCGCGGAAGAGAACGAGCGCCTGCTCGAAGAAGAGCGCGAGCGCGCGGAGCAGGAGCGCGAGCGTGCCGAGCGTGAGCGTGCGCGCGCCGACGAGGCGGAGCGGGAGCTGGCGAGGCTCCGCGCGGAGCTCGCGGCGGCGAGGGGAGAGGGGGGGGGGGGGGGGGGGGGGGGGGGGGGGGGAGGGGACGACGCGGGCGTCGGTCAGCGGCGGCCGCGGGGCGGGCCGCGGCGGTCGTCGCGGTCGCGGCGGGGCGGGGCCTCGTTGTGCGAGCGGTCCATGCGCTCCTTGGCGCGCGTTCCCTCCTCGCCCTCGGGCAGCGGGAGCAGCGCGCGGCGCGAGAGGCGCACCTTGCCGGTGCCCTCCTCGACGGAGATGACCTTCACGTCGACCTCGTCGCCCTCCTTGAGCACGTCGGTGACCTTCTCGACGCGGTCGTGGGCGAGCTCGCTCACGTGCACGAGGCCCTCGGTGCCGGGGAAGATCTCGACGAAGGCGCCGAAGTCGACCACGCGCTTGACCGTGCCCTTGTAGGTCGCGCCGATCTCGGCCTCGGCGGTGAGCCCGCGCACGATGTCGATCGCGCGCTGCACGGCCACGGGGTCGGAGCTGGCGATGTTGACCGTGCCGTCGTCCTGGATGTCGATGGCGACGCCCGTCTGGTCGACGATGCCCTTGATGGTCTTGCCGCCGGGGCCGATCACCACGCGGATCTGGTCGGGCTTGACCTTGATGCTCGTGATGCGCGGGGCGTACTTCGAGAGCTCGGTGCGCGGCGCGGGCAGCGTCGCGAGCATGCGCTCGAGGATGTGCAGCCGCGCGTCGCGGGCCTGGCGCAGCGCCTTGTCGAGGATGTCGCGCGAGAGGCCCTCGATCTTGATGTCCATCTGGATCGCGGTCACGCCCTTCTTGGTGCCGCAGACCTTGAAGTCCATGTCGCCGAGGTGGTCCTCGTCGCCGAGGATGTCCGTGAGCACCGCGACCTTGTCGCCCTCCTTGATGAGGCCCATGGCGACGCCCGCGACGGGGGCGCGGATGGGCACGCCGGCGTCCATGAGGGCGAGGGTGCCGCCGCACACGGTGGCCATCGAGCTCGAGCCGTTCGACTCGGTGATCTCGCTCACGATGCGGATCGTGTACGGGAACTGCTCGTTGGTGGGGATCATGCGCATGAGGGCGCGCTCGGCGAGGTTGCCGTGCCCGACCTCGCGCCGGCCCGGCGAGCGCATGGGCTTCACCTCGCCCACGGAGTAGGGCGGGAAGTTGTAGTGCAAGAGGAAGCGCTTCCACCGCTCGCCGGTGAGGGCGTCGATCTTCTGCTCGTCCTGCGAGGTGCCGAGGGTGGCGGTGACGATGCCCTGCGTCTCGCCGCGGGTGAAGAGCGACGAGCCGTGCACGCGCGGCAGCCACGCGACCTCGCAGGTGATGGGGCGCACGGTGACCGTGTCGCGGCCGTCGATGCGCACGCGATCGTCGACGATCATGTTGCGCATCGTGCTCGCCTGCAGGTCGTGGAAGGCCTCCTTGATGAACTTCTCCTGCTCGGGGAACTCCGAGAGGAGCGTCTCGACGGCGAGCTTCGAGAGGGCCTTGAACCTCGCGTAGCGCTCCTGCTTGACGCGGGTGCGGCACGCCTCGGCGAGGCCCACGCCCACGACCTCGCGCACGCGCTCGACGAGGTGCTCCGACGGGCGCTTGGCCACGAACGTGCGCTTGGTGCGGCCGATGGCCTCGCGCAGGCGCTCCTGCAGGTCGAGGAGGGGCTGCACGCTCTGGTGGGCGAACATCAGCGCCTCGATCATCTCCTCCTCGGAGATCTCCTCGGCGCCGCCCTCGACCATCACGATGGCGTCGCGGCTGGCGGCCACCACGATGTCGAGGTCGCTCTTCTCGCTCTGCTCGAAGGTCGGGAAGGCGATGAACTTGCCGTCCACGCGGCCCACGCGCACGCCCGCGATGGGGCCGCTCCAGGGGATGTCGGAGATGTGCAGCGCGGCGCTCGCGCCCGTGAGCGAGAGCACGTCGCTGGGGTTGATCTTGTCGGCCGAGAGCACCGTCGCGATCACCTGCGTGTCGCAGCGGTAGCCGTCGGGAAAGAGCGGGCGGCACGGCCGGTCGATGAGGCGCGAGACGAGCACCTCCTCGTCGCGCGGACGGCCCTCGCGCTTGAAGAAGCCGCCGGGGATCTTGCCCGCGGCGAAGCCCTTCTCGATGTAGTCGACGGTCAGCGGGAAGAAGTCGATCCCGGGGCGCTCGTCGGTGTTCGAGCACGCGGTGACGAGCACCATGGTCTCGCCCGCCGAGATGAGGATCGAGCCGTGCGCCTGCTTGGCGATGCGGCCCGTCTCGAGGGTGATGGTGACCGAACCGACCTCTACGCTCTCACGGATGATGGACATACGAACTCCTGCGCGTTGCGCGGTGAATGGGGGATGCGGGGGCGCGCGCTCGGCAGGGCGTTGTGTCGTTCGGTGTCCTCGGTTCCTGCGCACGCGCGGGGCGTCGTGCGCACGAAGCGAAGACCGAGCGACGGGACGCTCGACCGGACCACGCGCGGTGTAGAAGCTCGAACGCCCTGCCCCTCGGCGATGAGGAACAGGGCGTTCGGGGTGATCACTTGCGGAGGTTCAGCTCGCCGATGACCTTGCGGTAGCGGGCGACGTCCTTGCTCTTGAGGTACTCGAGGAGCCGACGGCGCTGCCCGACGAGCTTCAGGAGCCCGCGGCGCGAGTGGTGATCCTTCTTGTGGGTCTCGAAGTGGCCCGTGAGCTGCGAGATGCGCGCGCTCAGCAGGGCGATCTGCACCTCGGGCGAGCCCGTGTCGGCCTCGCTGGTGCGGAACTTCTCGATGATCTCGGCCTTCTTGACGGAATGCAGCGACATGGATCTCTGGTCCTCTTCGAAAATCGGCGGCGGAGTATGTTCGATCCGCGGCAGGTGTCAATCGCGTTCCAGGTGTGGTAGTGGGCGTCCACCCGCAGTCGGGAAGCGGCTTCTACAGGAACGCCGCGCCCCGGTCCATACCCCCACCCGCAGGGGGAACGAACCGCCGCCCACGACGGTTCCCGTTCCACACGAGCGCCGAGCATGTTCGAAGGACTCCAACGATACTCGCAGACCCTCTTCCTGGTCATCCTGCTGGCCACGGTCGTCGCCTTCGGCCTGAGCTGGGGCCCGGGCGCCCGCGGATGCTCCGAGGGCAAGCTCGCGGTGACCCACGTCGCCAAGGTCTACGGCCGCACCATCGGCGAGACCGAGTACATGTCCACGTACTCGGTGCTCCGACGCATCGGCCAGCGCGACGAGGAGAACCCCGTCATCGGCGGCGCGCTCCGTCAGGGCGCCCTCGACGGCCTCATCGAGCGAGAGCTCCTCGCGCACGAGGCCGAGCGCCTGGGCTTCGTCGCGACCGACGACGACGTGAACGCCGAGTTCCGCAAGTGCCGCTTCTACCTCTCGGTGGGCGTCGGCGCAGAGACGGTGCTCGGCGTGCCCTCGGGCCCCATCCCCCCGATGATCATCTCGCCGCGCGCGTGCAGCGAGAACAACACCACCGAGTTCTCGTACACGGCCTTCGAGCGCCTCGCGCGGCGCATGTTCGGGCGCACCGTGCCCGACCTGCGCGAGTCGACGCGCCGCGAGATCCTCGCCCACCGCATGCGCGAGGCCGTGGCCTCGTCGGTGAGCATCTCCGACGAGGAGCTCTGGCGAGACTACCAACGCAGCCACGACCAGATGGCCGTGAAGTACCTGCGCTTCCCCCTGACGTTCTACCGCGACCTCGTGCGCGACGACGACCAGAACGCCGTCAACGAGTGGGCCCAGGCCCACGCCGAGGACGTGAACCGCATGTACGAGCGCCGCAGGGACACCCTCCGCGGGCTCCAGCGCGAGCTGCGCGTGCGGCACATCCTCCTGGCCTTCCCCGACGGCGCCACCGACGCGCAGAAGGCCGAGGCGCGGGCGAAGGCCGCGGCCGTGCGCGCGCGGCTCGTCGCGGGCGAAGACTTCGTGCGCCTCGCGCGGCTCTACTCGGGCGACCCCGGGAGCTGGCGCACCGGCGGCGACATGGGCTGGCAGTCGCACGACGCGCAGCAGCGCCTCGTCGAGCCCTTCCGCAACGCGATGAACGCCCTCGCGCTCAACGCCATCTCCGAGCCCGTCGAGACCGAGTTCGGCGTGCACATCATCCAGGTCACGGGCATCCGCGAGGGCGACGTGCCCGAGGCCGACGCCAAGCGCGACATCGCCCGCACCCTCTACCGCGAGGCCCGCGCCGCCGAGCTCGCCGCCGAGGCCGCCCGCGCCACCCTGGCTCGCATCCGCGGCGGGGCCGACCTCACGGTCGTCGGGCGCGAGCTCCACGACGCCGCGCTGCGGGAGTTCTACCGTGGCGAGGTCCCCGCGCCCGTGACCCTGCCGGGCAACGTGGTGCTGGCCCCCGTCGAGCGCACCGACCTCGACGCGCCCGAGCTCAAGGAGAGCGAGCAGTTCACCCGCAACGGCATGGTGCTCTCGGACGTCGACCGCCCCGACGTGCTCACCCAGGCGGCGTTTCAGCTCACCGACGCGCACCCCCTGAGCGCCGAGCCCGTGAAGGTCGGCGACGACTGGTTCATCCTGCGTTTCAAGGATGGCAGCCGCACCACGGCCACCCGCGAGGTTCGCCCGCCAGCGCCAGGAGCAGCTCTCGCAGAGCTCGATGCTCCCCGCCCGCCAGCGCCAGGCCCTCGTGCTCTACATCACCCAGCTCCGGCAGGACGCCGAGCACGCGGGCCAGGTGCGCCTCGGCAACTCCGACCGCATCCACGCGCCGCGCAACGCCGAGGGCGAGCCGCAGGAAGACGAGCAGAACTGACGGTTTTTCCCGAGGAATAGCCCTTTCGGCCCGCCGTCAAGCCCGAACTCCCGCCCCGCCCCCCTCCCGCCTCCCCCGAAACGCCCTCCCGGGCCTCCAAGTCCTCGAAAGAACCAGCGAAAACCTTGGAGCTCCGGTCAGAGAACGACCGGGGATCGCATGGACCCTGTTGCGGTCCGGGGGGGTGGGGGATAGGTCAATGGGGCGATGCACACGGCGTCCTTTACCCGCCTCCCCAACGGCTTGCGCCTGGTGACGGTGCAGCGGCCCCATCTGCACCAGGTGGTGATCGCGGCCAGCATCCACGTCGGCTCCCGCCACGAGACCCCCGGCACCAACGGTCTTACGCACTTCCTCGAGCACATGCTCTTCCGCGGCACGAGGCGCCTGCCCACGGCCGCGGCCTTCAACCACCGCATCGAGTCCCTGGGCGGCACCCTCACGGCCGCCACCCACGGAGACTTCACCCTCTTCGAACTGACCGTGCCCCCCGACGCGATGGCCGAGGGCTGCGCGGAGCTCGGCGAGGTCTTCACCTCGCCCGTCTTCTCCGACCGCGAGGTCGAGAAGGGCATCGTGCGCGAGGAGATCCTCGAGGACCTCGACGAGGACGGCCGCGACGTGAACGCCGACAACGTGCTCCGCGCCGAGGTCTTTCGCGGCCACCCCCTGTCGTACCCCATCACCGGCTCGGTGAAGAACGTCGACCGCTTCAGCGACCGCCACCTGCGCGAGCACATGGCCGCCCACTACGTCGCCCGCAACATGAGCGTGGCCGTCGTGGGACCGACCCACCACCGGGCCATGATCCGCGCCGCGACCCGGGCCTTCGGCGCGCTCCCAGCGGGGGCCCCGCGGCTCTCGTCGCCCTTCCGCACGCGCCAGTCGCGGGCGCGCATCCGGGCCGTGCCGTACTCGAGCGCGCAGACCTCGGTGCGCGTGGCCTTCCCCACGACGGGCCAGCGGGCCGCGAGCGCGCGCGCCCTCGAGCTCCTGCTGCGCGTGCTCGACGACGGCATGTCGACCCGGCTGCACCGGCGCATCTGCGACGAGAAGGGCCTCGCGTACGGGGTCAACGGCAACCTCGAGCTCTTCGACGACGCGGGCGTCTTCGACGTGGCCGCCACCGTGGCCCACGCGTCGCTGCCCGACCTCGTGGGCGAGGTGCTCGCGATCCTCGGCGACCTCGCCATCGAGGGCCCCACGCGCGCCGAGGTCGAGAAGGCCCACCGGCGCTACGCGTTCGACCTCGACGCGATGGAAGACGACGCCCACGCCCTCGCGGACTACTACGGCCCGCCGGAGCTCTTCGACATGCGCCAGTCGCCCGCCGAGCGGCGCCGCGAGGTGATGGGCGTCACCGCGCAGGACATCCGCCGCGCCGCCCGCGCCATGCTCGACCCCTCGCGCGCCAACCTCGTGCTCGTGGGCGACTCCGACGCCGAGACGCGCCGCGAGATGGCCTCGCTCCTGCGGCGCTTTCGCGCGAGGCTCAAGGCCGGCGCGCGGGTGCGCGTGCCCGTGTCGGCCCCGACGCGCGCCCCCGTCACGCCCCGCCGCCGCGGGGGCGTTCTTGACCTGCCCGGCGTGAGTCCATAGCCTCGCGGCCGCCGATGGGACGTTCCCACCCCGCGCGTCAGCTCGCGCTGCCGCACCTCGACGAGCGCCCCGCCGCGCGGGCGAGCTTCGCCCACGACGAGGCTTCGAACGACGGGCCGCGCCCGGCCGCGGCCCTCGAGGCTCACCTCGCGCGCACCCTCGGGGCGCCCCTCTCGGTCACCGTCACCGACAACCGCCGCACCATGCTCTCGATCCGCCGCGTCGACGGCGTGCGCCGCGTGCGGCTGCACCACATGTTCGCCGACGCGCCCGCCGACGTGCTCGACGCCGTCTCGCGCTACCTCGCCCACGGCGACCGCCGCGCGGGCGCGAAGATCGACGCGTTCATCCGCCGCCGCGCCGACCGCATCCGCCGCGACGGCCCCGCGCGCCCGGCCCCGCGCCGCACCCGCGGCAGCGCCCATGACCTCGGGGAGATCCTCGCCGAGCTCGTCGCGCGGTACTTCCCCGACGCCGACCCCGTGGCGATCACCTGGGGCGCGCGAGGCGCAAGCCGCCGCCGGGGGCGCAGCCGCACGATCCGCATGGGCGCCTACCTCTACGACGAGCGCCTGATCCGCATCCACCCCGCGCTCGACCAGGCGTGGGTGCCGCGCTTCTTCGTGGCGTGGGTGGTGTTCCACGAGCTGTCGCACCACGTCACGCCGGCGCCCGAGGTGGGCGGGCGGCGCTGCCACCACACGCCCGACTTCCGCGCGCGCGAGGCGACCTTCCACGACCGCGACCGCGCCCTCGAGTGGGAGCGCCGCAACGTGCGCAGGCTCATCGCGTCGCGCGACCTCTGACATGCGACCGCTCCGCCCGCCGGCGCTCCCCCGCGCCCTCTTCGAACTGGCCTTCGGCGCCGTGACCCTCGCCACGGCCGCGCCCCTCGCGGCCTCGCGCCACGTGCCCTTGCAAGACCTCCCGCAGCACATGGCCGCCATCGCGGTGCTGCGCCAGCTCCCCTTCTCCTCGACGCTCGGCGAGTACTTCACCGCCACGCTCTCGCGCACGCAGTACCTGCTGGTCTACCTCCTGGGCATCCCCCTCTCGTGGGTGACGGGCGTCGAGGGCGCCGGCAAGCTCCTCGCGGCGCTCACGGTGGTGGCCATCCCGTACTCGCTGCGCTTCGTGCTGCGGCGCACGGGCGGCGACGAGCGCCTCGCCGCGCTCGCCTGGCCCCTCGCGTGGAACCCGCAGATGATGCTCGGGTTCCTCAACTTTCTGCTCGGCGTGCCCATCGCGATGGTGGCCCTCGGGCTCTACGCCGACCGAGACGCGCGCGAGCGCCCGCGGCGACAGCTCGTGCTCGCGGCCCTCGCGCTCGCGGCCTTCTACGCGCACCTGATCCCCTACGGCCTCCTCGGGCTCGGCACGCTCCTGCTCCTCGACCTGCCCGCGACCGCGCGCGCGTTCGAAGAGGCCACGACCCCCGCGCCCGCGCCCCGCGCGCTCGCCGCGGCGCTCCTCGCCGACGCGCGCCACGCGGCGAGGCAGCTCCTCTTCCTCGCGCCCTCGCTCCTCGCGGCGGTCGTGTGGCTCGTGCGAACGCCCGCCACCGACGCGAGCGTGCGCGCGGGCGGCGTCGGCGTGGCCCCGCACCCCGAGTGGCCCCCGTTCGTGAGCCTGCCGCGCGAGCTCTCGACCGTGCTGCTCGACTTTCCGGGCGAGCACGACGAGCGGGCGCTGCTCGCGTGGGGCCTGTGCGCCCTCGCGGCGCTCGCGGCCGCGCGCACCCTCACGGCCGACGCGCGCGAGCGCACGACGCCGCGGTGGCTCCTCCTCTCGCTGCCCGCGCTCGCGGTCGCGCTCTACCTCATGCGCCACCGAACGTTCGCGTGGGTGTGGGGCCTCGCCTCGCCGCCCGAGACCTCGTGGGGGCAGATCGTCGGGCGCGCGTGCGTGGTGGCCTCGCTCGGCGCGTTCGCGGCGCTGTGGCTCTCTCGCGCGAGGCTCGACGACGTCGCCCGCGTTCACTCCGCGCGGCTCGCGTGGCTGCCCGCCGCGTGCGGCTTTCTCTACGTGGTGGCGCCCGCGAGCTACGGGTGGATCTGGCCCATCCACACGCGCTTCGCGGTGACGGCCGCGCTCGTGCTGCCGCTGCTCGCGGGCGCGACGCGCGGGGGCGCCGCGCCGTGGCTGCTCTGCGCCGCGCTCGGCGCCACGAGCGTCGGGCTCGCGAGCGACGTGGGCTCGCGCTTCGCGCAGTGGGAGGCCACCGAGCTCGGCGACCTCGACGCGGCCCTCGACCACGCGCGACCCGGCCGCAGGCTCGTGGCGCTTGTGCCGGCGGCGGCGAGTGCGCACGTTCCCAACGTCCCCATCCTTCACGTCGCGGCCTACTATCAGGTGCGCGGCGGCGCCGTGGCGACCTTCTCCTTCGCTGACTTCCCTCAGTCTCCCTTTCGTTACCGCGAAGGCCCGATGCGGCCTCCGAGGCTCCCGCCGCGGTGGGAGTGGACCTCGGACCTTCGCGTGGCCGACCCCGAGATGAACTACTACGACTACGTGCTCACGCGCCGCGGCGTGATCGACGAGCCCGAGAAGCACCCCGACCGCTACGTGCTCCGCTTCGAGGGCCGCGACTGGAACCTGTATGAACGCCGCGAGGGCGGTACACTCCCCCGGTAACCGACGGAGGTCGCGATGACTCCTCACCCACGCGCGCGATGAAGGCTCCCATGGAGATCGTCATCGAACGCGGCAAGACCATAGCCTTCGAAGAGCTGCCGCCGCGCAGCGTCGCGCTCGACGGCTACGTGCTCGGCCCGCGCATCGACGCCGAGACCGAGCGCTACAGCTTCGACCACCACGGCGACTGCGTGCGCCACGCGACGCGCTCGACCGCGGAGCAGGTGCACGACGCCATCGTGCTCGGGCTCACGCCCCGGTGCCTCACGGTCTACGTCAACGACGTCGACCTCGACACGGCCCTGGCCGTCTGGCTCCTGCGCCACTCGGAGCGCGCGAGGGAGCCCCTGGTCAACCGCCTCGTGCACGGCGCGGGGCTCCTCGACGCGTTCAGCGGCGCGTTTCCGCTCGCGGGCGACCTGCCCACGATCGTCGAGTGGCTCTCGGAGCCCGAGACCAGCGCGCGCGCCTCGGGCGCGTACTACCAGCTCGACGCCGCCGGGATGCGCGCGCTGCTCGACGAGATCGGGCGCCGCGTGTCGGTCTACGCCGACGGCGCGTCGGCGGCGTACACCGAGGGCTTTCGCATCGACAACCGCTACGAGGTGCTGCACCGCGGCACCGGCTGGGTGCTCGTCGAGAGCCTGGGCACGCGCGCCCACGCGCGCCTCTTCGCCGACGGGCACGAGCGCGTGGTGATCCACACGTCGCTGCCCGACGGGACGCACGGCTACACCGTGGCGAAGCGCTCGGAGTTCGTGAAGTGCTTCCCGGTCGCGCGCATCCTCTCGGCGCTCGACGCGCGCGAGCCCGGCTGGGGCGGAGGCAGCACCGTCGGCGGCGCGCCGCGCAACGCCGACGGCTCGCGCAGTCGCCTCACGCCCGGCGAGGTGTTCGAAGTGGTCGAGCGCGTGGTGCGAGAGAGCGTCGCCGACGCGCAGGCGCAGGCCGCGTGCGCGTCGCCGTCGCTCAGGCCCTCGGCGCCGCCGCCCTCGTGCGCCTCGCCCGGTCGTTGACAGCCCCCGCGAGGGGCGCCATGTTGCGGTCCCCGCGGGGCGATTTCCCCATCAAAAACGGAGGCTGGCGATGGCGTCTGAGCATGTGAAGACCGTGACGGACAACAACTTCCAGAGCGAGGTGCTCAACTCGAACGAGCCCGTGCTCATCGACTTCACCGCGACGTGGTGCGGCCCCTGCAAGCAGATCGCGCCCTTCATCGACCAGATCGCGGGCGAGTACAACGGCAAGCTCAAGGTCGCCAAGCTCGACATCGACGCCTCGCCCGAGACGCCCGCGCGCCTGGGCATCCGCGGCGTGCCGACGCTCATCGTGTTCAAGGGCGGCCGCGAGGTGGCGCGCCAGTCGGGCGCCGTGCCGAAGCACAAGATCGTCTCGCTCTTCGAAGGCCACCTGGGCTGAGGCCCTCCCCCCGTCCCCCTCCCGCGGACGCGGGAGGGGGTGCCTCGGAGTAGCCTGCATACCCTCACCCCCCGCCCTCTCCCGCGAGGTCGCGGGAGAGGGAGCGCTGCCGCGTACGAGGTGACGACCTCGACGTGGCGTCGTCGGCGTGAGGGAGCGACGACCGCGAGCTCGAGACGACCTCGACGACCCCATCACGCGATCACGCGGCGCCCCGAAGGGGCCGCATCCCTGCACCGCGTCGGCGGCTCGACGCCGGGTTTGAGCAACCCCAACGCTCGTATCACGCGCGACAGCACCCCCGTCACGCCCGCATCACGCGCGCGACAGCGCCCCCGTCACGCCCGCATCACGCGCGCGACAGCACCCCCGTCACGCCCGCATCACGCGCGCGACAGCACCCCGTCACGCCCGCATCACGCGCACGGCAGCACCCCCGTTACGTCGCCACCCCGCACGCGGCAGCGCACCCGTCACGTCGCCACCCCGCACGCGGCAGCGCACCCGTCACGTCGCCACCCCGCACGCGGCAGCGCTCCCTCTCCCGCGACCTCGCGGGAGAGGGCGGGGGGTGAGGGTATGCAGGCTACTCCGAGGCACCCCCTCCCGCATCCGCGGGAGGGGGACGGGGGGAGGGCTACGGCGCGATCGTCGCGCGCTCGCGCGCCGCGGCGTCGACGTCGGCGCGCGTGAAGGGCAGCGGGCGGTAGCGCCCGTTGACCCAGTCGTCCTGGGTGTCGAGCCAGTGGCGGTCGCCCGGCACCCCCGAGTTCCCGATCGGAAAGCTCACCACGGCCGACGGCGCGCCGTCGTCGCCGAACGACACCACCATGCGGTAGACGGCGCCCGCGCGCGACTCGTGGAACATCCGCGGCGCGGCCCCGTCGAGCACGGGCCCCTGCGAGACGTTCACCGTGCCGATGGAGCCCTCGGTCTGGGAGCTCCCGGCGTCGAAGGGCCCCGCGGGGTCGAACATCGGCCGCAGCAGCGTGCGGTGAAAGTCGCGCCAGCGGTAGCGCGACGGCTCCGCGCCCCCGAAGCGCGTCACGAGCCACGCGCGCGTCTCGTCGAGCGCGCGTAGCGCGAGCGCGTCGCGGCCCTCCTGCATGTAGCGGTCGGCCTGCGCGTACCGGCGGTTGAGCGTCATCGCCGAGACCTTGAGCATGAAGGTCGGCTCGCGAGACCCCACCGCGTCGAAGAGGAGCTGCACGTCGTCGCGCAGCACGTCGCGCGCGAGCAGGTGCTGGTAGACCTCGAAGGCCACCGGCGCCGCCTCGTCGCGCGACATGCGGCGGTCCCACCCGGCGAGCAGATCGTAGAGCGCTGCGACGCCCGCGTCGTCGCGGTAGCGCCGCAGTGACGGGTCATTGCCCGCGCGCTCCCACGCGCCCTGGAGCACGGGCAGCACCTCGTCGGAGAGGAGGTTGCGCGTGTCGGTCTGAAGCGCCTGCATGTCGTCGACGGTGACGCGGCCTCGCGCCGTGAGCCGCGAGAGCTCCCGCTCGATGCGCGCGGCGCGCGTGCCGGGGTCGAACCACGTGCCGTAGTAGAACGGGTCGTCGTCGGTGCGCCCGTCGCCGGTGAACCCGAAGGGGTCGTTGTTCGCCGACACGAGGAAGCCCCGCGCCCCGCCGCGGCTGTGCGGCTGCCGGTCGGCGCCGAGGAGCGCGCCCGTCCACACCGCGCGCGCGTCGCGCCCGTCGAGCGCCGCCGCGGGCTGGGGCATGGTGCGGGGGTCGCCGCGGTCGGGCAGCAGCACGTTCGACCGGTACGCGATGCCCCGCGCGTCGGCGGCCACGAAGTTGAACGACGCGATCTCGCTACCGCGCGCGGCCTCGTCGAACTCGTCGACGGTCGACGCGCGGTCGAAGCCGAAGAACATCGCGGCGTCGCTCGTCGCGCGAAAGCCCGGCCACCCGAAGAGCAGCCGCTCGTCGCCGCTCGTCACGGGCACCGGGGTGATGTCCGTCGGCAGGAGCACGCCCCGCTCGGGCACCGTCTCGACCGCGTACTCGTTCGTCGGTTCGCCCCGCACCTCGATGCGCTCGACGCAGCGGCGCACCGGGTACTCGCGGCCCGCGAGCGTGATCGAAGTGCCCGCGTAGGGCACGCGCCAGATGTCCATCGCGTCGGGGTACGCGGTGGTGGCCGTCCACCCGACGCGGCGGTTGTGACCGAGGTGAACGCCCGGCGCGCCCGCGAAGGAGAAGCCCACGACGTCGAACGTTCCGCCGCGCGCGGCGCTGTTCATGTGCTGCGCCCAGAACACCGACGGCGTGCGAATGGGCTGGTGCGGATCGCCCGCCAGCAACGGTCGCCCGTTGAACGTGTGCCGCCCGTCGACCGCCCAGTTGTTGCTCGCTCCGTGGGGCTGCGGCGCCGCCCGGTCGAGCATCGCGTCGAGGCGCGCGAGGAGGCCCGGCTCGATCGTTCGGCGCCGGGCGGTCTCGGTGCGCGGAGCGCGGGGGTGGCGCGCGCGGGCGCGTCGCGCCATGGTCGCGGCGTGCGGACGCTCGTCGGGCGGCATGATGAACGCGTCGGTGAGCGCGCGCATGAGGGGCAGCTCGGCGGCCTCGGGGAGCAGGCCCGTCATCACCGTCGCGAGCAGGTCGTAATCGAGCTGGTTGGCGTTCTGAAAGAGCAGGAGGCGAGAGACGAGGTAGGGGTCGTCGACGGTCCAGGGCGAGGGCCTGAAGTCGAACTCCGACGGGCCGAAGCCCGTGGGAAGTGTCGCTCCGGGCGCGGTGACCTCGGCGACGCGGCGGTTGACGCCCGCGACCCACGCGTCGATGAGCCGGTGGATCTCGGGGTGCTCGCGGCGCACGCGCTCGCCGCTCTGCGCGCCCCAGTAGGGGACGCCCATGAGGCGAACGAGCTGATCCTGCGAGAGCTTCTCGTGGCCGATCACCGCTGCGAGGGTGCCGCGCGCCGAGCGGCGCATGAGCTCCATCTGAAAGAGCCGGTCGACCGCCTGCGTGTAGCCCGAGGCGTAGAAGAGGTCCTCGTCGTTGGACGCGTAGATGTGGGGGATGCCCAGCGCGTCGCGCACGACCTCGACGGGCGCCGACAGCCGCCGGAACGTCGGGGAGCGGTCGCCCGCGGGGATCGCCTCGCAGCCCGCGTTCACGCTCGCGTCGGGCGTCGTGGCAGGTGTTGAATCGCGGGGCGCGTCGGGCGGGGACGCGTCGGCGGGCGCGTCGGGGGACGATCCGCAGCCGAGGGCGCAGAGCGCGAACGCGCCCGCGGCCCGCGCGAAGAGGGTGCGCACGTGCATGGGCTCAACGGGTATCACCCACGCGCGCGCTTGCGAAGGGTGTCGGGTGTGATAGCCGTCCCGCGTCGATGACCCGCAGCACACCCGCCACCGTGGCCTCCGTGGCGATCCTCGCGACGCTCCCGCTCCTGGCGCAGCCGCGGCGCCGACGTCCGCCCGCGGTGCCTCCGCCCGTCGACCGGGTGGTCGTGCCCGCGGGGCCGTTCACCATGGGCAGTGACACCGGCGGCGAGCCCGACGAGCGGCCCTCGCACACGCGCACGCTCCCGGCGTTTCGCATCGACCGCCACGAGGTCACGCGCGAGGACTACTTTCGCTGCGTGCGCGCGGGCCGCTGCCAGGACGCGTGGGCGCGTCCCACGTGGACCGACCCCCATGGGCCGGTGACGGGCGTGTCGTGGTTCCAGGCGCGGACGTACTGCGCGTGGGCGAGCGGGAGGTTGCCCACCGAGGCCGAGTGGGAGAAGGCCGCGCGAGGCACCGACGGGAGGCGGTTTCCGTGGGGCAACGATCCTCCGACGCGGGAGCGAGCGGTGTACGGGCTGCGCATGAACATCGGGCAGCCCGAGCCCGTGGGGTCGCACCCGTCGGGGGCGTCTCCGTACGGCGCGCTCGACATGGCGGGCAACGTCTGGGAGTGGACCGAGAGCGTCTACGACCCCTACGCGTACCGCTACCCCGAGACGGTGCCCACGTGCGCGACGGCCGACGCCGCCTACCGCGACCTTCGGCGACTCAACCTCTGGGCCTTCGCGGGCGCGATGGGCCTGCCGCCCGTCGGCGAGTGCCACCGCACGCTCCGCGGCGGCGCGTGGAACTACTGGCCCGACGGACTGCGAAGCTCCAACCGCGTGCACCACAAGCCCGAGGGGCGCTACCCGGTGAGCGGCTTCCGGTGCGCCGACGATTCCACGGGCGGGTCGTGAGCCGATCAGGCGCGGGAGGGGGACGATGCGTCGACGGGGGTGAAGAGGTGCAGCGACGTGACCTGAGGGACGCGGCGTAGGAGGGGGGAGGGGTACTGCGCCGGGGCGTGGGGGGTACTGCGCCGGGTCGTCGGGGATGGAGCGCCGAGGGGGACGGGATCTGGGCACCGGGACGTCGTCCGCTTCCGCCGAACGTCGACCGCGTTGCGATCGCTCCGGGCGCCGCGCGCGTCGTTCAAGTTCTCCGGCGCGATGCCGTTGAGAGTGAGTGAGCCTTCGACACGTGCCGTGGGGTGGAAGGGGCGTCTCGCGCGTGAGACGACGGCCGCTCCGCGCGGCACCTCCCCTACGCGCCCGCTCGCGGGCGAAAGGAGTTCCCCTGATGCGAAATCACGCTACGACGGCAGTAACCCAGGACCCGCCGCGCGCGGTGGCGCGGGGCGGGCAGGCGCCCACCAACGACGCCGCGAACGGCGTGTCCGACGACCCCGAGGTTCGGCGCCAGGTGCAGGCGCTGGCCCTCATCGCGGCGCTGCGCGCCGTGTGGCCGACGCTCGTGCAGCTCACCACCGACCAGCGCGAGCGGTCGACCGGGCGGCTCGTCGCCTCGTACGAGACCGGGCTCCGGGCGCTTTTCACGGCGGCCTCGGCGGCGGCGTTCGCCCCCACGTTCGCGCTGCTCAGGGTCGACGACGAGGCGGGCGCGGCGTCGCCCTTCGACCCCGCCCGCGCCCTCGCGCACCTCGACCGCGCGCTGTCGATGCGCGAGGTCGCCGCGGAGCTCCGCGCGCTCGCCGACGTGATGGACGACGACGCGCTGCACCACGGCGCGCTCGCGGTCGACGCGGGCCGCGCCGCGCTCAAGATCGCGCGCCCGCTCGCCGAGCACAACCCCGAGTTCCGCGCGCTGGTCGGGCACGCGCTCGACGCCTTCACCGCGATGACCGCGCCCGCGCGTCGCGCGAAGCCCGCCGCCACGCCGCCCGCCCCGAACGGCCACGGCAACCCGCAGCCGTAGCGCCGCCGCCCGTGGCCGCCGCACCGGACGCGCCCGGTGCGACGGCCGCTTCGCTCGCCCTCATCAGACCCGTCGTCGCCCACGCGAGAGCGGCGCTTCGACGGGTACCGGGTACGTCGCAGAAGTGCCCGTCGCCCGGCCGTGACTGGAGCGTCGCCGGGTAGCCCTGCGCATGAAATAGTCCTTGACTGCGACTCAGAGGTCGCAGACCCTGCCCTGAATCGTGAGGAATTCCTTCTCACGATCCACGGAGGGTAACGATGTTGCAAGCAAGCAGGCGGGCAGCCAGCAACTGGCTGATGCGGTGGCTCCATGTCGCCGCGGTGGTGATGACCGTGGTGCTCTCGCTGGGCGCGTTGGGGGCTGATTGCAGCCCGTCGCCGCCCGCGTGTGGGGTCGACGGAGGCATGGCGGCCGGATGTCCGCAGGGGCAGCACCGCGTGTGCTTGAACCGGTGCGTGACGTACGTCGGCTCGGGGAGCTCGTGCTCGCTCGACCACTGCACGGGCGACGTGTGCGCGGCGAATCTCGCCTGCGTGCCTGCGAGTTCGGGCTCGCTCACGGGCACGTGCCAGACCCCCGTGAGCGACCTCGGTTGCGACCCGACCTCAACCACGACACGTTGCTTCGAGGGCACCTTCTGTCAGACCCGCGGGACGCAGGCGCAGGTCGACGCGCACACCGCTTGCGCCTTGACGATCTCGGCGCAGAACGGCAAAGCGGGGCTGTGCGTCACACCCGCCCGCGAGGGGGAGCATTGCGATGGCGAGTGGAACACGGTGATGGCCGGCTCCAGTTCGTTGATCTGCAGCCCTTGCGAGCCAGGCATGGCGTGCGTGGGCGGCATCTGCCAGCGCAAGTGTACGGCGGACGAGGACTGCCCCTGCACCTCCCCCGATAGCGGTCTCGGTTGCCGCACGGCGCTCCCCGGGTCGGGCACGCGGGTGTGCGACCTCTGCCGCGGCGACGGCATGAACTGCCAGGGCATCGGACGGCCCAACTTCACCTGCTGCAATGCCTTGTCGAGCTGCAACGCGCAGCACGGAACGTTCGAGTGCTGTCGAGCCTCGGGGGCGAGTTGCGACATCAACGTGGCGGGCCAGTGCTGCGAGGGGAAGACTTGCCAGGGCGGCACCTGCCAGACGTGCGTGGCCCTGGGCTCGAACGCGACCGACGCGCGCGTGTGCTGCGGCACGGACCGCCGCGTGATCGGCGGCGTATGCGCGGCCTGCCGCGTGGGCGGTCAGACGGCGGGCAGCGCTTCGGAGTGCTGCTCGGGGCTCACGTTCGACTCGGCGCTGGGGATCTGCAAGACGGGCTGCACGCAGGACCTCAACTCGTGGTGTTCGGTCTCGGGGGCGATGGCGGGCTCGCAATGTGCGATCGGCAGGGTCACGGACTGTGATCCCATGACGGGCGCACCTGTATGCACGGCCGTGAGCGGACCGACGAGCGAGGTGTGCGACGGCGTCGACAACGACTGCGATGGGATGACGGACGAGGACTTCGGGGTTGGCAACACGTGCCTCACCCCGGTGGCGTATGAGGACGTCCGCGGGAGTGCTGTGACGCCGTGCCTGAACCAGACGGCCAACGTCCACGGACACCTTCGGTGCGATCGCGCGCACACCGGCACGCAATGCACCGCCATCCAGGACTACGACTACTGCACGATCTGCGGGCCGGGCGGGAGCGGACCTACGGACATGTACGGCCGGACCACCATGAACTGTGGTGCCTGCCCGGGAAACCCCGGCGATCCGTGCAGCAGCCCGAGCAACCTCTGCACGCCCAACGGGCACTGCAACTCGTTCGGAGGCATGTACAACTGTTACAACTCCACATGCCTCACCCCGTGGGCGTGCTGGTCCTCGGCGGATATCGGCACCGAGAGCTGCCCGCAGTGAAGCACCTCGCGTCGATCGGCATCGTGTTCCTCACGGCGTGGCTCCTCGGCTGCGCCGGCACCGTGAGCGCCTCTGCGGGCGACGCGGCGCCGGTCGACGTGCGGTCCGACGCCACGGACGGTCCCAGCGACGCGTCGGACGCGGGCCTCACGGTGGTGCGCGGCACCGTTGCGATGGGCTCGTCCCACGCCTGCGCGCTCGACGAGCGGGGGGCCGTGTGGTGCTGGGGCTCGAATGACTACGGGCAGCTCGGCGACGGCACCACCAACTCGCACCCCACGCCCGTGCGGGCGGTTGGTATCGAGGGGGCGGTGCAGGTGGCGGTGGGACATGTGTCGAGCTGCGCGGTGCTCCGCGATGGGACCGTACGTTGCTGGGGCATGACGCTGACGCGCTCCATCGAACCGGGCCCGCGGATCCCTCGTGATGCGCTCACGCTGATGCCCCAGGCGGTCGCGAACCTCGACCGAGTGCAGTCCGTGGCCGTCCAATCGGGCACAGGTGTGGAGGGGGGCCTCGCCTGTGCGGTGCGCGACGACGGCAGCGTCTGGTGCTGGGGCAACACGGCGCGTGTTCCGGGGTACCTGGAGGTTCGAACCGCGGCACCTACCGGCCCCTCGACGCTGACAGGGATCACCGCGCTCGGCTTCGAGTCCTTCTACAAGTGCGCCCGGGCGCGGGTTGGCACCGTCACCTGCTGGGATCTACGCCCCTGGGATCCGACGTTCCCGAGGGCGCCGGTGATGCTTGACGGCGTGACCGACGCCCTCGACCTCGCAGGCGGGCAGGAACACCTCTGCGTGCTGTCGCGCACGGGCACTGTGCGCTGCATGGGCGACAACAGGTTCGGCGAACTCGGCGACGGGAGCGATCAGCCCAGCCTCCGTGCCTTCGTCACGGTGCGCGGCCTCTCCGACGCGGTTGCCATCTCGTCGGGCGGCAGCGTCACGACCGTTGCGCTGCGCTCCGACGGCACCGTGGTCCAGTGGGGCAGCGGCGACTCGCGCCTGCGCGCGTTGGCGGCGGTCGCTGGCCTTCACGACATTATCGACGTGTCGATGAGCTTCGCGTCGGCCTGCGCTCGCCGCACCGACGGGGCCGTACTCTGCTGGGGCCTCAATGGCGACGGTCAGCTCGGCGACGGCACACTCCGCGGCCATGCGGACGCACGGCCGGTCGTAGGCCTCGGCCGCTGACCCCTCCCCGCGGGCGTGGCGTATCGTGCGGTGCGCCACGCCCGCAACTCCCCCGGAGGACCCGATGAACCACTCACGCAGCCTTCTCGCGCTGGCGACGTTCGCCCTCGCCGCGCATTGCGCCAGCACCGTGCAGCACGCGTCTACCGACGCCGCGCCCAGCGGTGCGTCGGCGGACGTGACCTCGCTCGGCGATCACCCTGCCGACGTCGTGTTGGGCCGCGACGCTGGACCATCCGGCGACGTCTTGTCGGCCCGCATCACGGTGGAGCGCGGCACCGTCGCGGTCGGCGTTCGGCACGCGTGCGCCGTCGACCGTGGCGGCGCGGTGTGGTGCTGGGGGAGCAACACGTACGGACAGCTCGGCGACGGC
This sequence comes from Polyangiales bacterium, assembly GCA_039809605.1. Classification (GTDB taxonomy): domain Bacteria; phylum Myxococcota_A; class Polyangia; order Polyangiales; genus CAISKJ01. Next base: position 28,529 of record JBDHVF010000001.1, read on the forward strand.
ACGACGGACGCCCGGCCGTCCCCCGTCCGGGTGGCCGACATCCGCAACGCGCGCACTCTCGCGGTCGGCGAGGTGTCGAGCTGCGCGGTGCTCTCGGACGGCACCGTGCGCTGCTGGGGGCTCGACCCAACGCGTTCGGTCGATCCCCGAGCGATCCCACGTGACGCCCTCGTGCTGAACCCGTGGACGATCGCCAATCTCGACTCCGTGCGGCACGTCTCCCTGGGCTCGGTGCCGAGCGGCAGTCTCTACTGTGCCGTTCGCGTCGACGGTGGCGTGTGGTGCTGGGGGAATGCGGATCTGGCACCCGGCTACATGTTCGGCCCGTCCGTCGCCGCCCCTACAGGCCCCTCGGCGCTGACCGACGTCGAGTCGATCACGATCTCGACTCCCTACCGCTGCGCCACCATGCGAAGCGGTTCAGTTACGTGCTGGGGGCAGAGGTTCTGGGACCCGACGTTCCCAACCTCGCCGACCGTGATCGAGGGCGCCGCGGATGCGCTCGAGGTCGTGATCGGCAGTCAGCACCTGTGCGTGCTCTCACGCGCAGGGACGGTCCGCTGTCTCGGTGACAACCGGTACGGCGGCCTCGGCAACGGCCGTGCGCAGCCCCCTGACCTCCGCACGTTCGTCACCGCATCGGGGGCGACCGGCGTGGTGGCCCTCTCCGCGGGCTCGGGCAACTTCACAGTCGCTCTCCGCGGCGATGGCGCCGTGCTCCAGTGGGGCACCCTTGCAGGCATGACGCTCCGCACTCCGACATCCGTCGCGGGCCTCTCGAACATCGTCGACGTGTCGGCCGGTCTCACGTCAGCCTGCGCCCGGCGTGCTGACGGCGCGGTGTTCTGCTGGGGCAACAACACCGACGGCCAGCTCGGCGACGGTACCCTCCGCGGCCACGCGGATGCCCGGCGCGTCGTGGGCCTCGGCCCCTGACCCATCCCCGCGGGCGCGGCGTCACGGCGTCTCGTCACGCCCGGCGCCGCTCGCGCGGCGCGGTCTTCCCCACGCACCGAGACGTCTCGATCGCGCTTCCGCCGAACGTCGACCGCGTCGCGATCGCTCCGGGCGCCGCGTCGCCCTTCGTTCAAGTTCTCCGGCGCGATGCCGTTGAGAGTGAGTGAGCCTTCGATACGTGCCGTGGGGTGGAAGGGTCGTCTCGCGCGTGAGACGACGGCCGCTTCGCGCGGCGCCTCCCCCTACGCGCCCGCTCGCGGGCGAAAGGAGTTCCCCTGATGCGAAATCACGCTACGACGGCTGCAACCCAGGACCCGCCGCGCGCGGTGGCGCGGGGCGGGCACGCGCCCACCAACGACGTCGCGAACGGCGTGTCCGACGACCCCGAGGTTCGGCGCCAGATGCAGGCGCTGGCCCTCATCGCGGCGCTGCGCGCCGTGTGGCCGACGCTCGTGCAGCTCACCACCGACCAGCGCGAGCGGTCGACCGGGCGGCTCGTCGCCTCGTACGAGACCGGGCTCCGGGCGCTTTTCACGGCGGCCTCGGCGGCGGCGTTCGCCCCCACGTTCGCGCTGCTCAGGGTCGACGACGAGGCGGGCGCGGCGTCGCCCTTCGACCCCGCCCGCGCCCTCGCGCACCTCGACCGCGCGCTGTCGATGCGCGAGGTCGCCGCGGAGCTCCGCGCGCTCGCCGACGTGATGGACGACGACGCGCTGCACCACGGCGCGCTCGCGGTCGACGCGGGCCGCGCCGCGCTCAAGATCGCGCGCCCGCTCGCCGAGCACAACCCCGAGTTCCGCGCGCTGGTCGGGCACGCGCTCGACGCCTTCACCGCGATGACCGCGCCCGCGCGTCGCGCGAAGCCCGCCGCCACGCCGCCCGCCCCGAGCGGCCACGGTAACCCGCAGCCGTAGCCCCGCCGCCCGTGGCCGTCGCGCCGGACGCGCCCGGTGCGACGGCCGCTTCGCTCGCCCTCGTCAGACCCGTCGTCGCCCCGCGCTACATCGCCGCGCCGCGACGGTGCGTGAGCACGCGCCACGCGCGGTCGACGAAGTCTCCGTCGCAGAAGTGCCCGTCGCCCGGCCGGAGCTGCATCGTCACCGCGAAGCCCGCGTCGGTGAGCGCGCGCTCGAGCGCGCACGCGTACTGCACCGACACGTCGGGGTCGTCGGTGCCGTGCGAGATCACCACGGGGAAGCGCGGCCCCGAGAGGGGGACCTCCATCGGCAGCGCGGGCCCGCGGCAGTCGCACCAGCCGGGCATCGCGGGGTAGCGCGCGCAGTCGGCCACGCGGCCCGCGCGGAAGTGACACGCGCCCGTGGTCGCGCAGCGCACGAGGCCGCCGGAGTTGAACGCCGCGCCCGCGACGCGGTCGCCGAGGGTCATCGCGACCTCGAGCGCGAAGAACGCGCCGTTCGAGTGGCCCATCACGTACACGCGCGCGGGGTCGACGTGGTAGTCGCGCTCCGCGGCGGCGATGAGGGCGCGCACGAGCAGGAGGTCGCGGTTGCGGCTCGGGTCGCGGTCGGGGTGCGTCTCCCACCAGCGCTCGCCCGACTGCTCGGGGTGGTCCCAGTCGGAGGAGGGCATCACGCGCGCGTCGGGCGCGGCCACGACCACGCCCTCGGCGTTGGCGATGGCGAGCGCGCCGCACTCGTCGATGATGCCCGCGCCGTCGCCCCGCGTGCCGTGGAAGATCACCAGCAGCGCGGGCCTAGAGGGCCTCGCGTCGGGGAGCACCAGCGCGACCTCGCGCTCCTCGCCCGCGACCGTGAGCGTCGCGCGCTGCCGCCCGGCGCCCCGAGGGAGCGCGCCCCCGAAGCGCACCGGGTCCCTCGCGCGCACCGCGACGGCGGCGCTGCGCGGGCGCGACGGCGCGGGGGTCGACGTGCACGCGATCGCCGCCGCGAGCGGCAGGAGCCAGCGGATCACCGAGGTCGTTCGGGTGCGAACCATCGCGTGCGCGCTCATCGGGGGGCGGTGAGCAGGCGCTCGGCCCAGCGTCCTTCGGCGTCGCGGGCGATGTGCACCACCGAGGCGTTGGGGGGGTTGGGTTCGGTCTCGAACCACTCGGCCGGGAGGTTCATCCACGCCATGCGGAACGCCCGCTGCGTGACGCCGTGGAGGAACACCACGTGGATCGCGTAGCGGGAGCGGTGCAGCTTGCCGAGGAAGAGCGTCACGCGCTGCACCACGTCGGCGCGGCTCTCTCCGTGCGGGTAGCGGAAGTAGAAGCGCCCCAGGGTGTCGGTCGCGCGCCGGAGCCGCGCGTGGCGCTCGGGGTCGCGCGCGGCGATCTCCTCGTCGGTGAGGCAGTCCCAGTCGCCGAACTCCTGCTCGCGCAGGAGGAACGCCTCGCGGCACCGCACGAGCGGCGCGGCCTCGCCGAAGGCGCGCGCGAGCACGAGGGACTGCGTCTGCCGGGTGCGCAGGTAGGGCGAGTACCACGAGCACACGAGCGTGGGGTCGAGGCCCAGCGTCGCGAGCGCGTCGCCCGCGGCGAGGGCCGCCGGGTCGTCGTCGGGGCGGGCGAGGGCGATCGCGTGGTCGGGCGTGGTGAGGTAGACCGACGGGTCGTCGTTGGCGAGCGATCGCGCGTGGCGGATGAGCACCACGGTCTGGACGGTCTGGAGCATCGCGGAGGGAGCGGAGCCTACCGCAACGCGAGGGAGGCGGGCCGCGCGCTTCGAAGGGCGCGACGCAGGGGCGTTGGTGTAGAGTGCGACGAGCGTGATGGACCCCAAGACCCCCCTGGGCGCGCAGGCGACGCTCGAGCTCGAGACGTTACGCGGGCTCTTCGGTGATGACGACGACGCGATCCGCGAGATCCTCGAGACCTACGTCGACGACCTGACGAAGAACGCCGAGGCGCTCGGCGAGGCGCTGGCCGCGCGCGACCGGCGCCGCGCGGGGCGCGTCGCCCACAGCATGAAGGGCGCGTCGGCGAACGTCGGGGCGGGGGGCTTCGCGCGTGCGTGCGAGGCCCTCGAGCGCCGCAGCGCCGACGCGCCGTGGGAGGAGCTCGACGCGCTCACGGCCGCTCTCTCGCTCGACGCTCGCCGGCTCGCGGCGCATGTGCGGGGCGTGGTCGATCGCCTCGCGCGGCGGGGGTAGCGACTGCTACTTCCCTGTTGGCAAGCGCTGCGACGGGCGGTATCAATCACCGCGCCGCGGGGCATCGCCGTTCGGGCGCCTCCGCGGGCAATGACCTCTGGCGCTTGCGGTGCGCTATGGGGTCGTGCGGGTGTGACCAACCAGAGGCCGAGGGGTCCGACGGACGCCCTCCCCGAAAAAACGACCGAGGAGAAGCATCGATGATGATCAGGCACGTGTCCCTCACCCTCGCGACCTGGGCTGCGCTCCCGCTCTGCGCGCTCGCAGTCGGCTGCGGCCCCACGACCGTTCAGACGCCGCCCGTGACCGTCAGCACCGCGCAGCCCCCGCCGCAGCCCGTGGCGCAGCCGCAGCCCCAGATGGTCGGCGCGCAGCCCACGGTGGTCACGGCCGCGTGGGTGCCCGGCGGCGTGTACGACGAGATCGCGAACCACATGGCCCTGCGCGCCCGCCAGTTCGCCGCGGGCTTCGGCGTCGCGTCGGACCTCATCCGCGCCAACATCCGCCAGGGCATGGAGGGCGTGATGGTGCCCGGCACCGTGCAGGCCGGCTTCTGCTACCGCATCATCGCCGTGGGCGGCTCGGGCGTGCGCGACCTCGACCTCTTCCTCTACGACCCGACGGGCCGCCAGGTCGACGCCGACCGCGCCCCCGACAACTACCCCGTCATCGGCCTGAACCGCCCGCTGTGCATCCCGCCCGGCGTGCCCGCCCAGTCGGCGCAGCTCCGCATCCGCTCGTTCACGGGCAGCGGGGCCATCGGCGTGCAGATGTTCGCGCAGCCCTTCAACGGCACCATGCCCATGGCGCAGCCCATGGTCGTGGGGCAGCCCGGCGTCGTCTACCGCTGATCGCCTCGGCCTCTCCTCTCCTCGTTCCCGATCGCCCTCACCGCGCCCGCGCGGCCGTCGTGCCCGCGGCCTCGGTGATATCCTCCGCCGCGATGGTGCTCCCCGGTCTGGTCGACCCCGAACGCTCGCGCCGCTCGGTCGGTCTGGTGCTGTACGTGCTCGGGATCCTCCTCGGCGCGTCGCTCTTCATGGCGGTGTTCCTGGTGCCGCCGCTCTTCACCAGCGACCCCCTCGCGCGCTACGCGGCCATGGCCTCGGCCGCGGCGCTCGCGTTCCCCGCGGTGGTCGTCTACATGACCGTGCCGCGGCTGCTCGACCGCTACGACCCCGAGCCCGCGTGGGCGCTCACCATGGTGTTCTTCTGGGGCGCGCTCGCGGCCTGCGGCGTGTCGGGGGTGATCAACACCGTGGCCGCCGCGGCGCTCGGCGAGGGCGTCTCCGCGGTGGTCTCGGCCCCGCTCGTCGAGGAGTTCATGAAGGGCCTCGCCATCGCGGGGATGTTCTACTTCTGGCGCCGCGAGTTCGACGGCGTCGTCGACGGGATCATCTACGCCACCTTCGTGGCCCTGGGCTTCGCCGCGGTCGAGAACGTCGTCTACTACGCCCGCGCCGCGCGGCAGAGCGACGACGCGCTCACGGGCATCTTCATCCTCCGCGGCCTCGTCACGCCGTGGGCGCACCCGCTCTTCACCTCGATGACGGGCATCGGCTTCGGCGTCTCGCGCGAGAGCACGCGCCCGGCCCTGCGCTGGGGCGCGCCGCTCCTCGGCTACGCGGGGGCGGTCTTCCTGCACTTCGTGTGGAACGGCTCGTCGGTCTTCTCCGCCGCCATCAACGTGCCCCTGGTGCTGATCCTCCTGCCCCTGTGGTTCCTCGCGGTGGTGGCCTTCCTCGTGATGGTGGTGGTGCTCGTGCAGCGCCGCGGGCGCATCATCCGCCAGTACCTCGAAGACGAGGTCGTGCTCGGCACCCTCACCCGCGAGGAGTTCGAACTCGTGGGCTCGGCCTTCGGGATCTTTCGCGCGGGCTCCGGGCCCCACGGCGCCGTGCGCCAGCAGCTCGTGCGGGCCGCCGCGCGCCTCGCGCTCTCGAAGTGGCACGCGGGCCGCGCGCTCAAGGGCTCGCTTCGCACGGTGAGCTTCGGCTTCATCGGGCCCCTGCGCGACCAGATCCGCACGCTGCGCGCGCAGATCCCCGGCGCCCCGCAGCCGAGGCCCGGCATCCCCGGCATGCCCATGTACGGGCCGCAGCCCCCGCAGCGGCCGCGCTGGTAGCGATGGGTGACACGATGCGCACGAAGCACCTCCGCCGGGCCGCCGCCATGTCGTTGATCGCCGGGTTCTCATGGGCCATGAGCGCGTGCCCCGCGCCCCCGCCCGAGGGCGACGACCTCTTTCGCGTCGCGGTCAACGGCGTGCCGGGGGGCTCGCTGCTCGCCGCGTGGGGCTCTCCCGCGACGGGCGCGTCGGTCTTTCTCGCGGGAGGCTTCGTGGGCGTCGACCCCGCGCGGCTCGCGGGCTCGGGCATGTCCGCGGGGCGCCTGGTCGAGTACACGCCGGGCCGCTTCACCACGCGCTGCCGCGCCGACGCGACCCTGTGGTGGGTGCACGGCGTGGCGCGCGCGGGCGCGTCGCCCGAGGTGTGGGCCGCGGGCGAGGGCGGCACCGTGCTGCGCTACCGCGACGGCCGCTGCGAGGCGCTCCCGCTCGGAATCACCTTCGCAGAAGGCCCGCCGACGCTGTGGGGCGTGTGGGCCGAGGCGCCCGACGACGTGTGGCTCGTGGGCGGCTCGGCGCAGCCCACGGGGCCGAAGGGCGTGCTCATCCACTACGACGGCCGCGCGTTCGAGCGCGTCGACGCGGTGCCCGAGTTCGCGCGCGGCGAGAACCTCTACAAGATCGCCCGCGACGGCGACCGCTACGTGATCGTCGGGTCGGGGGGCGTGGTGCTCCAGGGCACCGGGCGGAGCTTCACGGGCGTCGAGGCGTCGCTCACGACGAGCGACAACCGGCTCTTCACCGCGTCGTGCGCGTCGAGCGTGTGCGTGGCCGTGGGGGGCGTGGCGACGGGCCTCGTGCTCGCGAGCACGTCGGGGCCCGCGGGCCTGCGCGTGGAGCCGGGCCTCGGCGGAGGCCCCGGCCTCAACGGCGTGTGGGTGCGCGACCCGGCGAACATCTTCGTGGTGGGCACGGGCGGCTTCACGATGCACATGCAGGTCGGCGGCTTCGCGGGGTACCGCTCGTACACGGCCCCCGCGCGCACGCAGGCCACGCTGCACGGCGTGGGCGGCAACGCGGCGGTCACCGTGGCCGTGGGCGGCGAGCTCGACGACCGCTCGACCTCGCAGCGCGGCGTCGTGCTGGTGCGCGGCGACGACGCCGAGCGCTTCACCTTCGACGGGCGCGCCTACGACGCCGCGGGCACGCTGCGTCGCTCGCTCGGAGGCTCGGGGCAGTAGCGATGTCGGCTCTCGTCGCCCTCCCCCCGTCCCCCTCCCACGCGGAGCGTGGGAGGGGGTGCCCGCGAGGAGCCTGCATACCCTCACCCCCAACCCCTCTCCCGCGAGGGCGCGGGAGAGGGGGGCGCTGCCGCGCGCGGGGTGACGACGGGCGTGATCGAACAGCGGGCGAGCGCGAACGGCGAGGAGCGGGCGAGCGCGAACGGCGAGGAGCGGGCGAGCGCGAACGGCGAGGAGCGGGCGACATGCGCTTGCGCGATGTGCCGTTGCGATCACCCGACGCGCGCGATCGAGGCTGCGCCGTGCGGTCGATCTCGCGGCAGCGCCCCCCTCTCCCGCGCCCTCGCGGGAGAGGGGTTGGGGGTGAGGGTATGCAGTCGTCGAAGGCACCCTCTCCCACGCTCCGCGTGGGAGGGGGGCGGGGGGAGGGCCCGTGCTCGCCTCGTCGCTGACCGTGTACGAGGGCGACGTGGCGGGCGCCGTGGGGGCCGCGCGCGCGAGGGTCACGTCGCGCAGGGGCGCGCTGCTCACCCTCACCGACCGCGACGGGCGCGCGGGGCAGGGCGAGGCGTCGCCGCTGCCGGGCTACTCGCGCGAGACGCTCGACGAGGCGTGTGACGCGCTCGACGGCGTGCTCGCGCGCCTCGACGAGGGCGCGCTCGACGACCCGCTCGGCGCGCTCGACGCGCCGTGGGTGCGGGCGCTGCCGGGCTCGGCGCGCTTCGCGCTCGAGACGGCGCTGCTCGACCTCGCGGGCAGGCGCCGGGGCGTCGCGCTCCATGCGCTGCTCGGGGGAGGGGAGGTGCGCGGGCGCGTGGCCGTGAGCGCCTACGCGGGTGCGGCCCTCGACGCGTCGCTCGTCGACGACGCGCGCGCCGCGCTCGGGCGCGGGATCACCACCGTCAAGGTCAAGCTCACGGGCGCGGGCGACTTGTTCGAACGCGAGGTCGCGTCGCTCGTCGCGCTGCGACGCGCGCTGCCGGGCGCGTGGAGGCTGCGCCTCGACCTCAACGGCGCGTGGAGCGTCGCCGAGGCCACTCCGGCGCGCTTCGCGGCGCTCGCCGCGGCGAGGCCCCACTTCGTCGAGCAGCCCGTCGCCGCGGGGCGCCTGCGCGAGCTGGGGTGGTGCAGGGTCCCGTGGGCCCTCGACGAGTCGCTCTCGGACGAGGGCGACACCGGCTACGCGATGGCGCGCGGGCCCTCGGGCGGCTGCGTGGCCGCCGTGGTGAAGCCCGCGGTGCACGGCCTCGTCGGCGCGCTGGCGCACGCGCGTCGGGCGCACGACGCGGGACTCGGCGTGGTGGTGACGCACCTGTTCGACGGCCCCGTCGCGCTCGCCGCGGCGTGCGAGCTCGCGCTGGCCCTGCCCGCGCCGTGGGCCTGCGGCCTCGACCGGCACCCGGGCCTCGCGGCCTGGCCCCCGGTCGACCTCCCGCAGCGGTGCGACCCCCGCTTCGTGACGCCGTCGGGGCGCGCTGGACTCGGGCTCGATCCGCTCGCACCCTCGTCGCGATGACGGACGTCGACCGGCTCTCGGTGTTCGGCGCGGCGCGCGAGGCGCCCGGCCGTGACGCGCTCGTGTGGCAGGGCGAGGCCACCTCGTACCGCGCGCTCGCCGAGCGCGTCGCGGGCGCGTGCGAGGCGCTGCGGGCGCGCGGCGTCGGGCGCGGCGCGCGCGTGGCGGTGCGCGCGCAGAACCACCCCGACGCCGTGGCCTCGCTGCTCGCGCTGATGGAGCTCGACGCCACCGCGGTGCTGATCCACCCGCGGCTCACCGACGTCGAGGCCCGCGCGCTCGTCGACGACGCCGACGCCTCGCTCGTGCTCGACGGGGCCGAGGTGACGGGGGCGAGCGCGGCGGCGCCTCCTCCTTCGGCGCACGATCCCGAGGCCGTGCTCGCGATGCTCTACACCTCGGGCACCACGGGGCGGCCCAGGGGGGCGATGCTCTCTCGCCGCGCCTTCGCCGCGAGCGCCGAGGCGAGCGCGGCGAACCTGGGGTGGCGCGACGACGAGCGCTGGCTCCTGTGCATGCCCGTGTGCCACGTGGGGGGCTTCTCGGTGCTCACGCGCTCGGTGATGGCGCGTCGGTGCGCGGTGCTGCACCCGCGCTTCGACGTCGCGGCGGTGCTCGCGTCGATCGCGCGCGACCGCGCGACGCTGCTGTCGGTCGTGCCGACGATGCTCCGGGCGCTCGTCGACGCCGACCGCGACGGCGCGCTCGGGTCGCTGCGCGCGGTGCTCGTGGGGGGCGCCGCGGCGCCGCGCTCGCTGCTCGAAGCCTGCGCGGCGCGGCGCGTGCGGGCGCTCACCACGTACGGGCTCACCGAGGCGTGCTCGCAGGTGACGACGCAGCGGCTCCCGCCCGAGGGCGCGCCCTTCGAGGCCACGGGAGACAGCGGCGTCGCGCTCGACGGCCTCGAGCTCCAGGTGGTCGGCGACGACGGGGCGCCCGTGCCCGCGGGCGAGGTGGGGCGCATCCGCGTGCGCGGCGCGTCGGTGATGACGGGCTACTGGAGGCACCCGCCGCTCGCGGGCGCGTGGCTCGACACGGGCGACCTCGGCTCGCTCGACGCGCGCGGGAGGCTCACGGTGCACGCGCGCCGCACCGACCTGATCGTGACGGGTGGCGAGAACGTCTACCCGGCCGAGGTCGAGCACGCGCTCGCGGACCTGCCCGGCGTGGCGGCGGCGATGGTGTTCGGCGTCGACGACGAGACCTGGGGACAGGTGGTGGCCGCGGCGATCGTACGGGACCGAACGATCGGCGACGAGGGCGCGTGGCTCGCGTCGCTGGGCGCCGAGCTCGACGCGCGGCTCGCGAAGCACAAGCGGCCGCGGCGGGTGTGCGTGGTCGACGCGCTGCCGATGAGGGCCACGGGCAAGGTCGACCGCGCCGCGGGGGTGCGAAGGTTCACGCCGCTCGCGAGGCCGTGGCCTCGCTGACCGGGTATTACATCGGGCAGTCGCTCGAGAGCCACGCCCACGAGTCGCCGCCGCAGGTGGCGGGGGGGGTGGGGCCCGAGCCCGTGCCCGCGTAGCAGCGGCCGTTGCACCACCCGCACGACGAGCCGGCGGTGCACTGCGCGCACGTGGTGGCGCTCGAGCACGAGCCGCCGCCGCTCGCGTCGGGGCTGCTGCCCGCGTCGGTGCGCGGCGTGCTGCTGCCGCACGCCGCGAGGGCGATCGTCTCCGAGGCGCACGAGGTGAACGTGGGGCCGCTCATGCTGCACGTGATGGGCGAGGTGCGCGCGCACGCGGTGAAGGCGCTGACCGCCGCGTTGCACGACGACGGGAGGCCCCCGAGGCTCATCGAGCACTGGCTCACGCAGCTCGCCATGTCGAAGCTGCATCCGGGCGCGGCGATGATGCGCGGGCAGAGCTCCGAGCACGCGCTCGTCGGCGGCGTGCCGCTCGACGCGTCGGGGTCCGAGAGCCCGGGGCCTCCTCCGCTCGAGTGCGCGCTGCACGCGGGGAGCACCGCCAGGGAGCCGATCACCAGGGTCGTGCGAAGAAGCTTCATGGCGCGCGATGCTACCGGCGGCGCCGCGCGTGACAAGCGTCTACCCGACGATCGCGGCGCCCGTGGCCGTGGCGAGGCGGATCGTGTCGGGGATGCCCACGCCGTCGTACGCGCTGCCGATGGCGTGCAGGCCCGGCGCTTCGGCGAGGCGCGCGCGAATGGCCTCGACCCGCGCCGCGTGCCCGACCGAGGGCAGCGGCGAGCTCTCGACGAAGCGGAACACCCTCGTAAACAGCGGCTCTGCGCGGAAGCGCATCAAGCGCTCGAGGTCGACGCGCGCCTCGCTCACGAGCTCGTCGTCGGGCCGCGAGAGCTCGTCTTCGCGCCCCGCGCCGCCGAGAAAGCCGCGCATGAGCACGTGCCCCTCGGGCGCGCGCCCCGGCCACTTGCTCGACACCCACGTGCCCGCGAGCAGGCGCAGCCCCTCGCGCCGCGGCACCACGAAGCCCGTGGCGTCGAGCGGGTGCGGCACGTCGGCGCGGCGGTACGCGAAGAACACCGTGGCCGCCGAGGTGTACGGCACGGCCGCGAGGGCGTCGGCCAGGGGCTTCGAAGCGCCCTCGACGAGCCGCGCCGCGGCGCGCGCGGGCAGGCCCAGCACCACGTCGTCGGCCGCGAGGGCCTCGCCGCTCGCGAGCGCCACCTCCCAGCGCGACGAGGCCCCGCGGCGCACGGCCGTCACGGGGGCGTTCAACCGCACGGCCCCGTCGGGCAGCGCGGCCACGAGCGCGTCGACGAGCGACCCGACGCCGTCGCGCAGCGAGACGAAGGCCGACGGCGGCGTCGCGCCTCCGTGACGCTTCGGGGCGGCCGCGCGCGCGGCCCGCACCAGCGAGCGGTCGCGCCTCGCCATCTCGACGAGCTGCGGAAAGGTCGACCGGGCCGAGAGCGTCCACGCGTCGCCCGCGTAGATGCCCGCGAGCAGCGGCTCGACGAGGGCCGTGACCGCCTCGCGGCCGAGCCTCGCGGCGACGAGCTCGCCGATCGACGCGTCGCCCGGCGGCTCGTGGCCCCGGGGCAGCACGAGGTCGGCGAGCACGCGCAGCTTCGCGCCCCACGAGAGCACCCGCGAGCGCAGCACGGGCGCGGCGCGCGTGGGCACGCCGAGCACCACGCCCTCGGGCATGGGCGCGAGCCGTCCGCGCAGCGCCACGTACACCCTGCGGTTCTCGGGGATCGTCTCGATGAGCCGGTCGCCGAGGCCGAGCTCCCTGCAGAGCGCGGTGGCCTCGGGCTTGGCGGCCACCCACGAGTCGGGCCCTCCGTCGATGAGAAAGCCCTCGCGGTGTTCGGTCACGAGGTTGCCGCCCGCGCGCCCGCTCGCGTCGAGCACCGTGACCTCGAGCGCCTCGCCCCTCGCGCGCGCCGCGGAGAGGGCCGCGCGGGCGCTCACCAGGCCCGAGAGGCCCGCGCCCACGCAGACGAGACGGCGCGTCATGCGCGCTCCGTCACCCGGTGCACGAGGTCGGCGAGGGCGGCGACGTGGTCGACGGGCGTCTCGGGCAGGATGCCGTGCCCGAGGTTGAACACGTGCCCCTCGCGGCCCTTCACGCTGTCGAGAATGGCCGTGGCCTGGCGCTCCATCACGTCGCGCGGCCCGAGGAGGAGCACCGGGTCGAGGTTGCCCTGCACGGCGACCTTGTCGCCGAGGCGCCTCCACGCGTCGGCGAGGGGCGTGCGCCAGTCGACGCCGATGACCGTGCCGCCCGCGTCGCGCTGGGCCTCGAGCAGCGTCGCGGTGCCGGTGCCGAAATGGATCACCGGCACGCCCGCGGTCGAGACCTCGGCGAGGATGCGCGCCACGTGGGGCTGCACGTAGGTGACGTAGTCCTGGGGAGAGAGGCAGCCCACCCACGAGTCGAAGAGCTGCACGGCCTGGGCGCCCGCCTCGACCTGCGCGACGAGGTAGCGCGCCACCACGGCCGAGAGCTTCTCCATCAGGGCGTTCCACGCGTCGGGCTCGCGGTACATGAGGGTCTTGGTCTTGACGAAGTGCGAGCTCTTGCCGCCCTCGACGAGGTAGCTCGCGAGGGTGAAGGGCGCGCCCGCGAAGCCGATGAGCGGGGTCTTTCCGTCGAGCTCGCGGCGAATGAGCTTGAGGGCTTCGAGCACGTACCCGAGGCCCTCGTGGGGGGCGCACACGCGCAGCGCGTCGATCTGCGCGCGCGAGCGCACGGGCTCGTGAATGACCGGGCCCTCGCCCGCGGCGAACTCGAAGGGCGCCCCCATGGGCTCGAGCGGCAGGAGGATGTCGGCGAAGAGGATGGCCGCGTCGACGGGCAGCCGCTTCACGGGCTGGAGCGTCACCTCGAGCGCGAGCTCGGGGGTGCGGCAGAGCTCGAGGAGGGTGTGCTTCGCGCGCAGGGCGCGGTACTCGGCCATGTAGCGGCCGGCCTGGCGCATGAACCAGACGGGGGTGCGGTCGACGGGCTCGCGGCGGCAGGCGCGGAGGAAGCGGTCGTGCATGGCGCGGCGATGCTTCGCGCGCGCGGGCCACGCGGTCAAGGGGCTTCTACCGGTGCTGCACGGGGCCCGTCTGCACCACTTCGAAGGCCGTGCCCGGCACGTCCACGAGCTGGTCGAGGTCGTCGAGGTCCCAGCGCGAGTCGGGGGCGCCGGTGATGTGCCAGTTGGTGCCCGTGTCGGCGACGATGAGCCCGTAGTGTTTGAGCGCCTCGAGGATCACCCGCGTCTGCCCCGTCACGCGCGAGAGGTCGTACGAGGCCTTGAGGCGCAGGCGCAGGCCCATGGGCGGGGCGTCGCGGTCGTCGCCGTCGCCGTAGTGGTTCGCGGGCTCGATCCAGCCGTCTTGCGTGTGGTTGAAGGTCACGCGAAGCGCGTGGCGGATGCGCCCCGCGGCCACCTCGGGGTAGCGCGCGAGGCCCGCGAGGATCGCCATGCCGCCCTGCTCGGCCGAGGTCCACGCGCGCGGGCGGCGCGGGTGCTCGCGGAGGTTGAACACGGCGCCGGTGCCGGCCTTCCACCCGAGCGGCGTGCGGCGCACGTGGTAGAGCTCGTAGAGCATGCACGTGCCCTGCTGCACGATGAGCACGTGGCGGTCGCGGCCCGCTTCGATGGGCGGATCGGCGGGGATGGGGTACGGCCCCGGGTCGCTCTCCTCGGCGCACTCGTCGAAGGTCACGGGCACCATGGGCTGACTCGCGGGCACCACGCGGTAGGGCACGCCGTGGCGCGCCGCGGGGCCGAAGTCGGCGTGGAGCTGCATGGGCCCGTGCGCGGCGATGTTCGCGAGGTACGCGGCCGAGCGCGGGTCCACGGGGTCGTTCGAAACGTCCCTGTTCCACGGGTGATCCGCGGGGAACACCGGGCAGCCGCCGACGGTGGGCGGCGCGTCGGGCGAAGTCGGCGGGGGCTCCGCGGGCAGCGCCTCGGCGGGCGTGTCGTTGCGTACGAGCGCCGCCACACGGCGCGTCGCGGCGCGGCTGCAGCGGCACGACGCGCCGAGCGCGAGCGCGACGATCATCCAGCGAGAGAGGCCGTTCCTCATCGCGCGGAGCCTACACGGTGCGTCGCGCTTGGGCACCGTGATGCGAAGGTTCTCCACGGTACGGGGGCGTCGGTAGACGCTCGCGCGAGTCCTCGCGTAGGATGCCCGCCCGATGAGCCACACGGTACGGCCGTTATGGAGGGAACGGCTCTGGGCGTTGTTCGACAGCGGCTCGGGGCACGGGCGACTCGTGGCGATGGAGGGCCTCCGCGGCGTCGCGGTGCTGCTCGTCTTCCTCGTGCACTTCCACACGCTGTTCGAGCCCTACGTCGACGGGCGCTCGCCCCTGCACGCGGCGTCGGCCTTCGGCGAGGTCATCGGGCACGCGGGCGTCGACCTGTTCTTCATCCTGAGCGGCTACCTGATCTACGGCGGCTTCTTCCGCTCGTCGCCGCCGCTCGCGCAGTACTTCCGCCGCCGCGCGCAGCGCATCCACCCGACGTTCCTCGTGGTGCTGGCGATCTACCTGCTCCTGTCGCTCGCGGTGCCCGGCGAGAGCAAGATCCGAGGCTCGGGCGTCGAGGCGGCGGGGTACATCCTCGCCAACGTGATGCTCCTGCCCGGCATGCTGCCCATCGTGCCGGTGATCACGGTCGCGTGGAGCCTCAGCTACGAGTGGTTCTACTACCTCTTCGTGCCCGCGCTGGTGACGCTCACGCGCATGCGCCGCTGGAGCGCGTCGCGGCGCGTGGCGCTCTTCACCGCCCTCGGCGCGGCGCACGTCGCGGTCTGCGTCGCGTACCCCGGCCTGCACCCGCGGCTCGCGATGTTCCTCGCGGGCATGGTGCTCTACGAGCGCATCGGCGCGAAGCGCGAGGCGCGCCCCGCGGCGCGCGCCGCCGAGCTCGGCGCGCTCGGGGCCTTCGCGACGTCGCTCGTGGCGGTCTACCTCCTGCGCGGCTCGCACCCCTCCCACCTCGTGCCCGGCGCCGCGGGCCGCCTGCTCGACGCCGCGGTCGACAGCGGCAGCGCGCGCGTGGCGGTGCTGGCGCTGCCCCTCTACGCGTTCGTGCGCGAGTCGCTCGGGCGCAACGGCATCCTCCACCGCGCCCTCGCGTGGAAGCCCCTGCGCGCCCTCGGCAACATGAGCTACTCGTACTACCTGATCCACGGCCTCGCGCTGAAGGTCCTCTCGGTCGGCCTCGCGCGCGCGGGCGCCGGCGCCCACGCGGCGCTCTTCTGCGCGCTCTTCCCCGCGGGCCTCGCCGCCACGCTCGCGGCCGCCGCGGGGCTCTTCGTGCTCGTCGAGAAGCCGCTCTCGCTCCAGCAGAACATCCGCATGAGCTACGACCTCATCGTGGGCAACTTCCGCGCGCCCGCCGCGCAGGAGCTCCCCGCCGAGGTGAAGGGCTCGCAGGCCGTCACGCGCCCTGGGTGAGCACCGCGGGCTTCTCGATGGGCTTGTTGGCCTGAGCGACGAGGGCCTGCCTGCGCTCCTCGCGGAGCTCGTCTTCGCGGCGCTTCACGAACACCGAGAAGCGCGAAACGATCGCGACGATGTGATAGAAGAAGTCCATGTCCTCCTGGGAGAGGAACGCGCCGCAGAGCACGTAGCCCACCCACGCGGACTTGATCATCACGAGGTAGTACCGCGTGTTGGTCCACGCGCCGTGCTCGAGCCGCACGACACGCACCTCGACCCAGCTCGCGACCATCCAGCTCATCACCACGAGCCAGAGCCAGACGGCGACGCCGGGGTAGCCCTGCTCGCCGAGGAGCTGGTAGAACGACGAGTGCGCGACGTGAACGTCCTCGGCGTCGGGCGCGTAGCGCTTGAACCACACGAGGAAGTTGCCCGTGCCCACGCCCGTGAGGGGCCGCGCGCGGGCCATGTTCTTCGCCGCGCCCCAGGCGTTGAGCCGGCCCATGGCGCTGGCGTCCTTCTTCGACGCGGTGCCGATGGTCGAGAAGCGCTGCACGATCTCCGAGGGCATGTTCGCGAGGGCCACCATCGCGACGGCGACGCCCACCACGATGAGCCAGCGCTTGTGGTGCAGGCGGTAGAGGATGTAGCCCGCGACGGCGATGAACCCGAGCATGCCGCCGCGCGAGAGCGAGAACCCGATGGTGAGCACCAGCGGGACGAGCGTCGACCACGCGATGAGGCGCTTGATGATGTTCTTCGTGGTGAGCCCGAGGATGGCCATGAGGGGCGTGGCCATCACGCAGGCCATGGCCATCTCGTTGCGGTCGCCCGTGGCGCCCTCGAAGTTGCGCTCGTTGAGAAAGAACTTGCCCCAGCAGTACCGGATCGCGACCGTGACCACCGAGAGGCCGATGGCCCAGAAGAGCTCCCTCGCCTCGCGCTCGTCTCGGATGAACGCGCAGATGAGGTAGTACTGCAGCAGCATCTTGAAATAGATGTCGACCTGAAAGGCCGCGGGCCCGTAGCACGGCGCGTGGAGCGCCGAGTTCACCACCGAGAGGAACATCAAGAGGATCGCCCAGTGGAAGCGGTCGCTCGTGATGCGGTAGCGGCGGTAGAACACCAGCAGCAGGCCGAGCCCCACGATGTAGTAGGTGATCGAGAAGCGCACCGACTCCATCCCGAAGCCGATGTAGGGGGCGCCCGGGCAGATGTTGTCGCAGGCGATCATCCCGAAGAGCGCCCAGCGGTGGTTCCGGGTGACGGCCCAGAACACCGTGAACAGCAGGATCATGTAGCCGAGCGCGACGCGCATGCGCGCGTTGTATCACCACCCCGCGCGACCCTGGGAGCGCCCCCTCGCTCAGCTCGTGGGGATCATCGGCAGCTCGGCGCGCTTCGCCAGCTTCGCGGGGAGCTCCTCGCGCAGCAGGAGCACGTAGTCGGGCACCGCGCCGGGCTTCGGCGAGCGGATCGCCACGACCTCGACGCCGTATTTTCCCTTGGGCAGAGGCACCGCGTGGCCCACGTCGCCCGCGCGCAGCTCGAGGAGGTCGACGCCCGTCTTCGCGACGAAGAAGTGGTGGCTGCCGAACGCGTGGTCGGCCTCCTGCGACGTGAGCCCGCGCCCGGTGACGCGCACGGTGACGGGCCGCTCGAGGTCGGCCCTGAACGCCGCGGCGGTCTTCTTGTTCACCGCGTCGAGGAGCGCGTCCTCGTCGCCGGTCTCGGCGCCCGGCTCGCCGAGCGTCACGAGCTCGCCCTGCGCGAGGGTCACCGTCTCGTTCACCGCGCCGAGCGAGAGCGCCGGCTTCTCGGCCTTCGCGCGGGCCTTGCGCGGCGCCTCGACGGCGGCCTCGGCCTCGGCCTTCGGGGCGCGGCCCCGGCCCCCCTTGGGCTTCGGCCCCTCGTACCCGTGGGCCTTCGCGAGGTGCGCGCGGAGCTCGTCGGTCACGAGGTCCTTCGCGCGCGGCGACTCGACGAGGTCGATCACGGCGGCGAGGGCCGCGGGGAAGGTGCCGACGCACGACACCCACGTGAGGAGCCTGGTGATGAGCCGCGCCTGCTCGGCGCGCGAGGGCTCGCTCGAGCGCACCGACTCGATCATCGAGTCGAGCTGCGCGTAGCGCGAGACCGCGTGCACGGTGGCCGACGAGGTCACCTCGACGCCGCACTGGAGCAGCGCCACCAGCGCGCGCCCGTCGGCGATGCCGCGCCGCGCGAGCTCCCGGCGCAGCGTGCCGTAGGTGTCGTGCGTGCCCTCCTCGTGGGCGTTGATGCGCGCGGCGAAGGGCTTGAAGACCCCGCGCAGCTCGCCCGCGGCGCACACCACGTCGAGCACGCGCCCGTCGATCTCGGCCCAGTCCTCGAAGCGCGGCGTGACGAGCTCGCCGAGGCGCAGCGCGACGGCCGCGTGGTCGGCGCCCGCCTGGGGCATCGGCCCGCCCGAGCGCACGTACTCGACCAGGGCCAGCTCGCGGTCGCTCAGGCCCGCCTTCGCGACGGCCCTCACGCGCTGCCGCGTCGCCTCGGCCGAGGCGGGGTCGGGCGTCGACGCGGCGCGCACGAGGTCGGCGGCGTGCAGCACGCGGAAGCCGTCGCGTTCGAAGCGCGAGGCCACCTGGGCGTACGAGGCCGAGGGGTGAAAGCCGAAGTGCTTCTGCCCGATGGGCCCCTCGCCGGAGAGCTCGTGCCCGAAGCACTCGAGGGCCACCTCGGTCACGAGGTCGAGCAGCTCCATCACCATCGCCGCGAGGGGGGCCGCGACGGGCTCCTCGGGCAGCTTCTCGTCGAGCGTGGAGCGCGCGGCGTGCGAGGGCGAGAGGAGGTAGCACGCGAGCTCCTCGAACACCTCGGGCATCTGCCGCGCTTCGATCAGCGGCCGTGCGATCGGCCAGTCCTTCACGCGGAACACGATGACGGAGGGGGAGTCCATGAGCGCGCAACGGCCCTATCACCGCGTGCCGTGCGCCTTCAAGGGACAATCACCGCCTCGCGGCGTCTTTTCACGCCGTGCGCGTTCCGTGTTACGACGCGCGGCGATGCGACCGCGGCGTGCGTCCCGTGCCCGTGCCCTCCCGACGGCTCTCGCGGCGTGGGCCCTGGCGGCGGCCCCGGCCCACGCGACGCCCCACGCGCTCACCCCCGCCGACCGCGCGGAGATCACCGCCCTGGCGCGCGCGTTCTTCGAAGCGACGCGCGACGGAGCCCGCGACGTCCTGGGCGTGTACCCGACGCCCGCCGACCTGCGGAGCCTCTTCCCCGCGGCCCGCGCGGGCGCCGACGCGGGCCCGTCGCCCGCCGACGCGATCGTGCGGCGGCAGTACGAGGCCATCGAGCGTGACGCGCGGGCGCTTCGCGAGACGTTTCGTGGCGGGGTGTTTACGGGCCTCGCGCCCTCGTCGTACGCGCGCGGGGTCGTCGACCTGCGCCCCTGCGGGCGCTACGCGCGCGCGACCTCGCAGTGCGGCGACGGGCCCGTGATCGAGTACACGGTGAACGGCGAGGCGCGGCGCTTTCGCGTCGATACGCTGGTGCGCCTGCGCGGCCGCTGGCGCGTCTTCGACGTGCGCCCGTAGATCGTTCGGGGCACGAACGATCAGCCGACGCGCTCGAGCAGCAACGGCACCGGCGCGGGCGCCTCGCGCGCGAGGGTGACGGCGCGGTCGAGGCGCGCGACGGCGTCGGCGGCCTGCGCGTCGGAGCGCGCGTGCACGACGGCGATCACGTCGCCCTTCGCGACGCGGTCGCCGACGTTGCGTTCGAAGACGAAGCCCACGGAGGGGTCGATGGCGTCTTCGGCGCGCGTGCGCCCCGCCCCCATGGCGATGCCCGCGACGCCGACGGCGTGGGTGTCGATGGCGGCCACGAAGCCCTCGTCGCGCGCGCGCAGGGGCGAGCGCACCGGAGCGGCAGGGAGCGCCGATGCGTCGTCGACGGCCCTGGGGTCGCCGCCTTGCGCTTCGATCATCCTCCGCGCGACGCGGGACGCGCTGCCGTCGCGCACGGCGGCGAGGAGCCTCTCGCGCGCCTCGGCCTCGTCGCGCGCTGCGTGGCCCATGACGAGCATCGAGGCGCCGAGGGCGAGGGTGACCTCGGTGAGGTCGTCGGGCCCGCGGCCGTGGAGCACTTCGAACGCCTCGGCGGTCTCGAGGGCGTTGCCGACGGCGCGGCCGAGGGGGCGGTCCATGCGGGTGATCCAGGCGACGCAGTCCTTGCCAGCGCCGCGGGCGACGTCGACGAGGGCGGTGGCGAGCTCGCGCGCGCGCTCGGGGGTCTTCATGAACGCGCCGCTGCCGACCTTCACGTCGAGCACGAGGCCGTCGATGCCCTCGGCGAGCTTCTTCGAGAGGATGCTCGCCACGATGAGCGGGATCGACTCGACGGTGGCGGTCACGTCGCGCAGCGCGTAGAGGCGCTTGTCGGCGGGGGCGAGCTCGCGCGTCTGCCCGATCATGCACGTGCCCACGTCGCGCACGACCTCACGAAACCGCTCGATCGAGAGGTTGACCGAGAAGCCGGGGATGGCCTCGAGCTTGTCGAGCGTGCCGCCCGTGTGTCCGAGCCCGCGGCCCGAGACCATGGGCACGTACACGCCGCACGCGGCGACCATGGGGGCGAGGCAGAGCGAGACCTTGTCTCCGACGCCGCCCGTGGAGTGCTTGTCGACCTTGCGGCGGGGGATGTCGCCGAGGTCGACGACGACGCCCGAGTCGCGCATGGCGAGTGTGAGGGCGACCGTCTCGTCGCGGGTCATGCCGCGGAAGTACACCGCCATGGCGAGGGCGGTCATCTGGTAGTCGGGCACGTCGCCGCGCACGAATCCCTCGACGAGCCCGCGGATCTCCGCGGCGGTGAGGGCCGCGCCGTCGCGCTTCGCGGCAAGGAGTTCGGGCACCGAGCGCTGCATGGCCGCGGACGTTACCCCAACCGGGCGGCGGAGCGTCACCCCCTTCACGCGCGTGTTTACGGCCGCGCGCGGCGATGCTAGAGAGTGCCGCGCACCCGCTCGGGGATCGTCTAATGGCAGGACGCGGGATTTTGGTTCCCGCTATGGGGGTTCGAATCCCTCTCCCCGAACCATCGAACGCCCTGGAAACAGGGCGTTCTACGAGGACGGCCCGAAGCCGTCACCGCTACCGTCACCGCTATTCGTGGGCGAGTGCACCTCTCTCCCGAGGGCGAACTCCACCCGGAGCTTGAGCATCTCCTCGCACTGCCGCTGCCAGCTCGGCATCCGGTAGAGCTCGACGGCCGAGGCCGACGCGCGCGTCGCGTGGGTCCAGCGCTGGGCGACCTCGGCGGCCATGCCCGCGTCGGCGCAGAGCGATACGAACGTATGCCTGAAGTCATGGACTCGGTGGGCGCCGATGCTCGCCCGCTTCAGGTCCACCTGAAGGTCGCGGTACACGGCCGCCTGACGCCGCGAACTGCCCACGCTCGGCACGAGGCGGTGCTTGCGCGCGGGCACGATCAGGTCCTGCGCCGTCGGCTCCCGGCCGAACCACGACGTCCAGCGGGAGTGCCACCACGCGAGGATGCGCGCGAGCTCGGGGTGCACCGGGATCTCGCGCACGGCGTCGGTCTTCGTCGGCATGCGCGCGCGCAGCCGCTGGTGCCACTGCTCGGCGATCGTGAGGCGGTCGAGCGGAGCGTCGCGTGCGATGTCGCCCCAGCGCAGCCCCACGGCCTCGCCGAGGCGGCCGCCCGTGAGCACCTTCAGCGCGTAGAACACGCGGCGATCCTCGGGCGCGATCTCGCAACCGATGAGGCGCGCGAGCTCCACGACGGAGAGGCGCCTCCCCCGCCGCTTCGTCGGGTCCGCGTCGACCGCGCGGGGCCGCACCCCCTTGGGGAGCGTGGCGAAGGGGTCCTGCGAGAGCTTGTCCTCGAAGACGGCGTGACGCAGGGCGCGGCCGACGAGGGCCGCGATGTTGCGGAGCGTGCGCGGGGCGGCGGGACGCCCCCGCCTGCTCGGGAGCCTCTTCAGCTCGCCCAGCCACGCGGCGATCACCTTCGGGGTGACCTCGCCCAGGGGGAACGCTCCGAGCGACGTGCGGGGAAGCCAGTAGCGGGCGAGCAGGAGGTCCTTCGGGGCCTCGGTGTAGGACTGCGTCCCGAGCCAGTCCTCGACCCACTTCAGGACCGTGAGCACACCGTCGGGGGCGGAGACGTGGGCCGCGTCCTGGCGGACGGGCGGCACGCGCGTCTCGTCGTAGCGGTGCTGCGCCCGCTGCGCGTACTCCCGCGCGTAGGGCCGCGTGATGGGCTTCCCGTCGGCGCGCGTGACGGGGATCTCGACGCGCCTGTACTCCCCCGAGGGGAGCGTCGGCTCGTAGTGGAGCGTGATGCGGGCCATCCACTTCCCGCGGCGTTGAACGGCAGATCCTGTACGGCGGCGTCCCATCGCTGGCACCGTGACTCAGGCCGAGCGCGGTCGCGCGCGACGCGGCGTGGAGGGTTGCGGCGAGCCCGCGGGCCACACCTTGTGGAGTTCCTGGTCGATCTCGTCGCCGCGAGTTGGCGACGAAGCGACGGGCATCCCCGCCACTGCGCGGTCGACGTCGGCGGGGCGCACCCAGGCGTCGCGGTGGTTCTCCTGGCGGATCTCCACGCAGTGCGAGACGCACCACGCGCGGAACTGCCGCGTGGACTTGCCGCGCCGCTTCGCTTCGGCGTCGAGGGCCACCCACTCCGGGGGCTGGTCGTTGCTCTGCGGCAGGACGCGGAGCGCATCGAGGATCGCCTGCCCGAGATGGCGCACGGTGTCGTCGTGCTTCACGGCGACACCTCGGCGGCGATGCGAAGTGCGCGCGAACTCGCGTTGCCGCCCTCCCACTGAGGTGTGAGGCCATGGACACGTGGGCTTGAGGGCGGTGCATTCGACTTCATCGAAACCCCAGCAACGACAAAGTGTTACGTTGCTTATGATTTTGTAATACAGTATCGTACGAACATGGTCAAGCCCCGCGGTACGAGTGCTTCGACGTCCCACCACATGCTCACCGTCCGCATCACCACCGAGTTGCTGGAGGCCATCGACCGAGCGGTCGAGCAGGCCCAGGCGGAGCGGCCCGGCGCACACGTCCAGCGCTCAGATATCGTCAGGGAGTGTCTGGGGCGCGGCCTGCTCACGAAGGGCGCTGAGCATGGGGCTGCGGAGGCATCGAACCCCGACGTCGGCGTGCCTCCCCGGGGCACGAACTGGGGGGTGTGGATCGAAGAGGGCGAGGGCGGGGCTTCCGCGCAGGAGCGAGAAGCCGCCGCCGGGCGCCTGGAGGCCGAACTGTGCCTCTCCTATGGGCTTCGCAGCGAGCCGCGGGGCGGACATCCGCGCACCGTCGATCGTGCGGTCGTCCGGTACCTTCTCGATCAGGTGCACAAGACGCTGCCCACGCAACAAGATCGCCAGGCGTTCTCGGGCCTCCTCCACTCCGGCCCCGGCGCCATCCTCGACGCGCTCGCCGAGCTCGTGCGTCGAGGGGGCATCGAAGGGCTGGGGCCCAATCGCTTGACCGCGCTCGGCCAGCTCGTCTCGCTCAAGGTTCGAAAGCGGGTCCTCGCAGACGTGCTGGACGCCTGCGAGTGGAGTCTGGGGTGGGCAGCCGAGAGCCTCGGGATGCGGCACGGATCCGGTCCGCTGCTGCGGATGATCCATGAGGTCGGGCTGGACGACGAGTATGAGGGGGCGCGCGCTGACGGTCGCGTTCGGCGTGGACCGCGTCCGAGCGGAAAGTAAATACGAATGAGCTTGTAAGTTATTCGCGCCCGGACTACAGTCTGAACGTCAGCGAATGGCTGGCACCCCCCAGCGCGCGTTCCGAGCGGTCACAGGCGCGGGTAGGACGTGTCGGCGAGCCAACGCATCGTGACGACGGGCCATGTGCAGCCTCTCGCCGTTGCGATGAGCGTGGCTTGACGCGAGGGACGCTTGATGAGCCGCAGCAAGACCACACCCGGCGCAACGAAGCCGACGATGAAGCTGCTGACGATCGCGATCAGCAAAATCTACGTGTCGAACCTCCGCACGGCGCGGGACTACCCGGCCCAGAAGCAGGAGGCGCTCAACGAGAGCGTTGCGCAGCTCGGTCTGCTGCATCCCCTTCTCGTCCGGCGCAGGGGCAGCCGTTACGAACTCCTCGCCGGAGGTGCCCGCGTCGAGGCGGCGGTTGCGGCGGGCGCGTCGAGGGTACGGTGCCAGGTTCTCGACGACACCACGAACGACCTGGTGGCCGAGCAGGCGGCGCTGGAAGAGAACCTGCGCAGGCACGGGTACTCCGGCGCGGAGCGCATGGTCGCGGTGTCGCGGCTCGCCAGGATCCACAAGGCCCTGTACGGCAAGACCAGGCGCGGTGGCGACCGGCGCTCGCAAAAGGCTCGGGAAGCCTCGACCAAGGGTGCGCCGCGCACTTTTGATCAGGCCGCCGCCAAGACGATCGGATGCGACCGCAGCACCATCACCCGAGGCCGCGCGCGTGCCGAGCGGCTCGCTCCCGAGGCCCTCAAGGCTCTGAAGGAGGGGAGGCTGACGGACACCAAGGCCGATCTGCTGGTCGCACTACCTGTCGCGGTTCAAGCCGAGCTTCTGCCCGCGATCGTCAAGGCGTCGCGTGAGGAAGCGCGAGACCTCGTGACGGAGCGGCGCCTGGGCGCGTCCGGCGCGCCGTCCGTGGAGATGGGGCTCAAGGTGCTCACCTCGCGGGCTACACGCGCCGACCGAGCGGCCCACCGCCTCGTCGAGGCGTTGGGGGCGACCGAACGCATCGTCGAGATCGTCAAGGACGCCGGTGCGAGCCGCGCAGCCTGTGGCCATCTCCCCGAGACCCTCGATCGACTCTCTCAGGTAGCCCAGCGCCTCCTGGAGGCGCTTTCGCCGCCGGGAGGTGTCGATGTGCGCTCCGACGGGTGCCTCGCAGCCCAAGGCGGTGTGGGCGTGGAGACAGAGGCGGCAAGCGCGAATCCATCGGAAGAGCGCCCCACGACGGAGACCAAGCCGTCCACCACCGAGCCGGCCGGAGTGGAAGACCCCACGGGTGCGGTCGTCGCAGCGTCCCAAAGTGGCACGCTGAGCTCCGCGCGGGAACTTCCGCCCGTCGACGTCTCCGAAAACCGGGGGGTTCCCAGGTCCTGGATTCCGCCGCGGAAGTCCATCCTCGCCCTGCGAAAAGACGCGGCGGGTCGACGGCGCGCCGAAGCGAACCACAAAGAAGGTCGAGACCCGTGCTTGACCCATGCCTACGCGGCTGTCCCTCCGTACGCGCTCGCAAATGCGGATGTCGTCACAGAAAAGCTGCGCAAGTGGCTCCCGGAGGCCATGGAGCGTGTGCCCGCATTGCTGTCCGCCAGAGCCAAAGCGAATCTGCATGAACTCCGTATGCAGCGCGTCGCATCCACGGCCGAAGGCACTCCCGGCGCGGACTCGGACGAGGAGCGCTCGAAAACTCCCAGGCTCCCCACACGCGGAGAACAGGAAGCCGTACTCAGCACCTGCCGCTGGCAGCGCTTCGCGATCGCGTTGCGAGGGACCGTACGGCCGCCAGATGGCATGTTGGCAGTGGAACTGCAGCAGGACCTCGAGCGGCTGTTTCGGGCAGTCACGCTTCTGTTTCGTACACGCCATCGCGACCCCTGCATTGGCCCGACCACATGCGTCGTACGCCCAAGAGTGGCGACTGGGCATCGCCTCATTCTGCGAGGGCTCTACTTCGGTCCGAAGATGTATCGCGACGACCTCCGTGAGGCGGCGGAGAACGAGGACCCCGGCGTCAGCTTTCGCTGCCCCACCGGCGGCGCGAGCATCGATGACACCGAACACCCACTCGACGACACGCCGGAGAAGATGATTACCTGGCTGTTCGACGCAGGCAAGCAGGAAGGGCGCTTCGTGGCCGCATTCATCGAAGAGGCAGCGCACAAAACGAGCCGATACGGGTGCTTCGAACTCCTCGAAGAGATGGTGCGTCAAGAGATCGACGGAGAGCAGCCCAAGAGGAAGCGTGGCCAGCGGAGCAGCAGCTCGACAACTCCCGCAACGACGACACAGGCTCCCGAAGCGCCCAAGGAGCACAGCAAAGTCCAGCGCGGCGGTGACCCGACGCGGCGGCAACCTACATTGCTGGATCGCCTGCGAAACAAGGTCCCTCCATGCCCGACGGATGACGGGCCGACCATCCTGCGCCGGATCAAGAAGCGGCAGGATGCCGTTCGATCGCTCCGCTCTCGGTGGCTGACATTGCGGGTCAAGGACCCCGAGGTCAACCTCGCGTGCATCGAACATGATCTGCATGTTACCGCCGACGCCTTGCGCCCTTTCGATGAGCTGGCATGCGGCGTTCCTGAGCCTGCGCTGATGCGAGCGTTCGACGCCTGGCTGCAAAAGCATGGGGCGTAGCAAACGTCCCGCTGTCCCGAATACCCAGGATGGAGTTACCTCAGTGAGGGTCGTCCTCTATCACATGTCCCCAAATTCCCCCAACACAAGTCTACTACCCCCCAAGAACATCCTCTGAAACCGTGGTTTTAGGACAATTCCCAGGGGGGACTGCATGGTGACGTGAGGGGGTACCTAGAGATCCCACTCTCCTCCAGGAGGGTAGGAACCATCAAGAAGACCACTCCAGAGTATGCATGAGACAGCGGGTCAACCACCTGTGAAGCAAGTGTCGACGATGAACAGCAACTTCGACGGTGTGCCATGGTGAAGCTCAATCGGGTCTTCCCCAAACAGAAGCTAGCATTCGACGTGAGTTGGACGGTGCTGCGTGTGGCGCCGGATCAGCTCGCGTTCTACTACCACACGGTTCTCGACGACGAGGTCTGGCGGCGGTGTGCGAAGGCCGCGCGTACGGGTGACGCCCTCATCCTCAAGGTCCCGAACAAGCAGGGCAAGGACACGCAGTACATGCTTCAGGCGGAGGATGCCAACCAAGTAGACCAGGGACGGATCGTCTTCGCGGATGAGGGCGTGAACCTCCGCATCACCGTTCGCCGCGCCCGTGCCCCCAAGGCCAATGGGCAGCGCGCTCCATATCGCTGCGTCCAGGTCGAGATCAAGGGTGCCCTTCTCAGTCAGCGGGTCACGGGGCGGAGGCTCATCGAGAAGATCCGCGTCGCCGTGGAGCGGCTCTTCTTCCCGGCCAGGGGCAAGAACCGCAAGGAGCGGCGCAAGGCGCTGGCGCCGCTGACTTACCCTGGAGACTTCCACGTCATGTTCGACCTTGCCATCGGTGGCAGGAGCGCCTCACGGTGGCTGGAGATCGTCCTCTTCGCCGAGAGTAACAATGATGAAGCGATGGAACACTGGCCTGCGCGTTCGTCAAAGGATGGCACCGTTCGGGGTGCCGAGGAGACCGGCCGCACCCTGATCATCTCGGGCAAGGTCTGTCGGTTCAGCGGTTACGAGCGCGACAAGACCCTGAGCAAGAAGGACGCCGAGGCGTGGGAGCGATTTCAGAAGCTTTTGTGCAAACTCGGTTGGAACGGGCGCGATCGCCTGCTCCGTCTGGAGTGGCAGCTCCGCTCGGACTGGCTCGGCACCCAGGTCTTCGTAGGGGCCGATGGGAAGACCCTCCGCGGCCGTGACATGTCCCTCGATGACCTGCTCATGCGACTGCCGCTGGTCACGGCGAAGCTCCTGGACCGCTATCGGCACACCGAGCCGGGTGCGACGGGCCGCCGCGACAAGCGCCCGACATCGCAGTTCTGGCAGACCGTCACCACACAGGCCATGGCGGTGCTGAGTTCCAGGAGCAAGGGCGCCACGCCGGTCGAGCGCATGCAGGCCGAGCGCATCATCGCGAAGACCGCGACGCGATGGAAGCGCACCGCCCGAGAGGTGTGTCACCTCGTGGAGACAGGCGGGCCAGGCGGCATGCCGATGGACCTCAAGGAGGTGTGCGAACTGCTGGCTGCACTGGCTGAAGCGGAGCGCCAGGAGCCCGACTATGTGGCGCAGCGTCGCAAGTGGCTCGCCCAGGTGCACCGCACTGACCAGGACACACCGCCCGAGGAGACGACTACCGCGCCCGCACCGCTCGGGACTGCTCCCACCAACGCACTCGACAGGGAA
>JBDHVF010000002.1:0-37685 GCA_039809605.1 Polyangiales bacterium
CGAAATCAATTGCGCTTGAACAACACAAAAACCGCGTACTCGACGGATCGAGATGGACGCGGTTCTCGTCATGGTGGGCCGCCCTGCTCCAAGTTAGAACCCACCTTCGACAAAATCCTGAATATATTTCTGAGTCCACCAAGAAGATTCCCGTTCCAATGAAACGAATACAGAAACCATCATCGACATGTGGAGAACCGACCTCAAAGAATCGACTTTGGCCCTCTCACCGATTGAGCCTTCCTGTTCGACAATGGATGCAGAAGAACGATATGCATACCATGGTCATCGAACAACAAGAACGCATGGACATGATCTATGCGAGACTCCACCATCTCCCTCCCTTGGGATACAGGATCAATCTTCCGAATTGGACATTTGTACCTGACGAGACTATCGCACCCAAAGTGAAGGAGATATGGAACCAAGCATTATCTGGGACATCAACCAAGGTGATCGCTGAGAAGGTCGCGGCTGAAGGATTCTGCACCCCACGGCGCGGACGAACAGGTGGAAGACCTCTTCATCGCAGCACCTTGCACAATATTCTGCGAGATCCGTTCTACGCTGGATACATTCGATCTGGAGAAAAGCTCTGCAAGGGACTCCACGAACCCATGGTGACGGAGGATGAGTTCATCAAGGTACAGTACATGCTCTCGGAGAGGAGAAAGCATTGACGAGCTCGCATAGTCCTGTCGCACTTCGTTAGAGTGAGAGAACTATGACGGATCCTATATTCTCCGACGAAGATATCGAAGAGTTTCACCGGATCTGGCTTGAGGAGTTTGGTGAGGAAATTGACGCAGATACAGCGAGGTTACGTGCTGATCGGTTCTTGCAGGCGATTCATCTCATCATGAAACTGAGCGAGAGGGCGGATCGACGCAGCAGCACGAATACAATGAGCGATACTCAAACAGATGCGATCAATTCTCGAACAGTTTGAGCCTTCCAGACCATACCGAGATCTGATTGGTCATTGATCCGGCCGCTGTAAACACCGAGGAATCGCGTGAGGGTTCCTGCGAGAATAGCGGTGCTTCCATTACTCGTGGTCAAAGCACCACCATTCCTATGCAGAACCACCGGTGACCCTGATTGACCTGGCCGTCCTCGACAGTCGATGAGAAAGACAGGCAGATTGTCATAATCACCATCGGGCTCTGACGCGACGAATCCAGTTGCCCAGATCGCCGTGCCCGCCAAGCCAGGCTTGAGCCCAAACGGGAATCCAACAACGCTAACATAGTCCGAAGGAGCAAGCGGAATGGGAGGATTGCCTTCGCTAACGTCGACTGGATACAGTTGAACACCCTGAATATTGGCGAGAGGCAGCGCTACGATATCTGCGCGTCTTCCAAGAGTCGGATGTTCACACCATTGAGGTCGACCGTTACTATCAAGAATATGCTCTGTACGAGGCGTCCACTCTCCGAGAGCATCCCTTTTATTATGCAGCACCACGATCTGGTTTGGAATGCCTCCTGTCGGGGAGAGAGGCTGGCCAGTTTGGGGGTTACGTCCTGTCACGTTATGAAGATTCGTAATAAGCAGCGGGCCTTTAGGCGAATCGACTACGAAACCCGTCCCAGAGGACAGAGATGCTCCATCAAATCGCATCTCAAGGAAGAGGGACTGGATGGATTGAAGTAAAACCGAGCTCATGAAGTTCCTTTATCACAAAACCGAGCTAGAATCGAGTAGAAGTTATGACGAGTTCGATCCCGCCCAGGTGTGAGCTCAGATAAACACGCATAACTCAGCTCAATAAACAGCAAAACCACCTGCTGTGGTGGTTTTGTCGATGGTGGGTCAGAGTGAATTGAAGTTCGAACTGTTCTTACGCTAGCCACGAGAGACAAAACCCACACCGACTGCTGAACAATCAACTTACGGTCACACTGGCAAAAATAACATTTTCCCGCTGGCACAATAAAAAATGAGACCAAGAATAAGGTGATAGGACACTTGCATGCACTCGTTTCCAGTTGACGATGGAGGTATCGTCCCGCGGAATCCAGGCATTACTTCTTTTTCAGAATTTTCAAAACCTCCTTGAAGCCACCAAAACTGATTGTATCCAAGAACAGCGAAATAACTTCTCCATCTGTCTTCTTGCAACCCGACTCAAAGTACCCACTAGCTGCCTTGCCAATTCCGTAAGTTACAAGGGCATTGAGGGCAGCATTCATTGCTATTCCTACAGGCAATCCAACACCTGTAAACGTCACGACTGTCGCTAGCAGTTTAATTGATCCAACGGTAATCCCACCAGCCTCGATCAACTTTCGGATGAAACTGCCACTTTGGTGCTCGTTCCACGAGATCGAATGAATTTGAGCAAGAATAAGTAGCATCGTAGAATTAGCGGCCACCAACGCCGCTACATCAACGAAAATGGGCACGCCCCCAGCGGCCGCCGTGGTGATCACGGCGGCCGCAATTGCAGCCCTCGCCTTTTCTGATTTCGTGGACATGTTCAGATCTCCCCAAAGCCCCAATTGCTCGCTAGTGGTCAGCGGACTGAGCATTTCTAATCACTGGACTCACGGGTAACAGTTGGTGTTGCTCAACAGTTTGTCCATGAATCAGAGAAAGTGTTGTCTCCGCCGCCCGTCGCCCCATCAGTTGGGGATCTTGAGCCATGGTCGCGTACAAGATCCCGCGTTGAACCATATCCCGTGCTTCAGAAGTCGCATCAAATCCAATAATGGGGATACGCGGTCTTTCCCGCATTGCTTCCGCAGCCCCAAGAGCCATCTCGTCGTTGGCCGCGAAGATCGCATCGAAATGCGTCCCAGAAGATGCGAGACTATCAACAGCAACACGAGCCTCACCACGTCGCCAAGAACATGTTCTCTCGATCAAGTTCCAGGTTTGAGGCTTGTGCTCCAAAAATCCCGCTCGACGTTCAACAGCACTAGCCTGCCCGTCCACACCGTTGAGCAACAATACAGTGGATCGAGCGGGAAGAATCCTGGACAGGCTTACCGCTGCCTGCTGTCCCCCGTCACGGTTACTTGATCCGATAAACGGAGGGCGCGTCGAGGTAGACATCGTCCACGATCGCTCGGGAATTTCCGTATCGATAGTCACAACTACGATTCCGGCACGTCGAGCTTCGGTAAGGAGTGGAACCAGTTCAGCCCCGGACGATGCCGGAGTAATGAGAATTGCGCGCAGTCTCCCTTCTTGACGGACACGATTCGAGCTTCTGATCGCCTCCCCCAACACCTGCATTTGAGTCGCGACATCCCCTTCATTGCGGCCGGCTCTCACACGGAGTTCCATTCCGCCCGAGGCTCTGCCCCAAACACTGCGCACTCCGTTTTCGATATCTCGAAAAAAAGGGTTATCCTGAGTCTTTACGACAAGCAGTGCAAATCCGTGATCTTCTTTGTTCGACCTGCACGAGAGGGTGAAGAATGCCAGGAAGAGCAGGACAATGAGCTTCATCTAATCCTCCCCCACTGAAGGTTCCGCGTGGATAGTTCGAGTAGTGCCCAATAGAGCGCGCCCTGTGATGATACTCAGAATCAGCACTGCTCCACCCAAAACAGCTGTAACGACCCGAGCTTGCTCGCTCGAAAGCGATCGTGGAAGCCAGTCAGCGCCACGAGCGTAAACAATCTTGCGAATAATTCCCCAGGTAATACTCGCCCCCACCACGGCAAGGAAGCGTCTATAGCCGCCAGAGATCGACGTACCCCCTAACACCGCGATCGCAATGGCAACGAATTCGTCGCCAATAAAAGCGCCCGTTGAAGCTGCACGTCCTTCGGCAAGGAAAGGGAGACACGCCATTGCTGCACAGAATCCTGATGAACAGTAGGCATACATGGTCCATTTCTTAACATCTAGTCCGGCATAAATTGCCCCATCTCTATTAGCGCCAATTGCGCACCAGCGATTAGATGCATTCGTGACCTGCTCTATCCCGTAAATAGCAACAAATAACAACCAGAAAAACTTTCCAACTTTGACTGCTGTTTCAGGAGTTAGAGGAACACTCGAAGTTGAAGCGAGAGGTACTCCCGACCGCTCAGCAAAGACTAGTGCGACAACCGTTAATATTTGCCCCAATGCCCATGTCGTCAAAACTGGCGGAGCACCTCGTGAAGCCATAACTCCGTTCACGAACCCCACGCCGGTTCCCACGAGAGCAGTTGCAGAGAAGGCCCAAAAAAAGCTATTCGAATGATAATTCACCGTCACAAAAATCACAGCAGACAATGTAGCGATACCTGTAATTGAAAGATCGATGCCACCAACGGCCAATACACTTGACACTCCAATCGCCAAAAAAGCCATGTATGGCACCCATCGCATCAAATGATCCACCGTTGCGATAATTGAAGCGCCTGTAGGCAATCGAGAGACAAAAACCAGATCGATCACCACAGCAGAGAGCAGGGGGATCAGAAAAGCTCGATATCGGATTCCAGGCTTACGTTGCAGTCTCTCGAGAACATCTGCGATCACATCAAACCTCCCTAGCTCCTACACTTCCAATCACGGTGCAAACAGCGGAGATCGCTTGGCTCTTCGAGACATTACAACTACCAGACCGGCTCGTGAGCGTATACTCATCACCAAGGCAATGTATATCCAACGCATAACTCTGTTCAAGAATCGCCTGATCGACTTCACGCAATCTGGCCAGCAGATCGAATCTACCCGCCACACGCCTGATAATATAGATGAGTCTCCGATAGGTGCTTTCCTCCTCAAGATGAAGGAGTTGAAGATCCGCAGCAATCCCGATCAACACAGCGAACCCGTGAGGGAGCGAATAACGAGAAGCTCGTTCAATAGCATGCGCATGAATATGCCCGAACAACAGAACATCTCTAGCCTCTTTCTTTTCCCATGGATCAATAGTTAGAAGTGATGCCTTGTGCTTCGCCGTGGCAACCGCGAGTTCGAAGCATTTCTCATCGCGCGGGATGTCTTGTTCCAACTCGTTCAGAACATTGGCCTCAAGGTCACTCATCCCAACTCCGGCGACTCCGTGCTTGAGACACTCGGCAAGGCCCCAGCACTTTTCTTGAATTGGCAATGTGCTCAAAAAGGCCCTCTCCATCACAACAGCACACGGATTGGCAAAATTTCCAATCGCATGTTTCCGTGGCACCTCGCCAGGCAGAGCTCCTACATTAATGCCGGTCTTGCTACCGACGGCCACGTCCGCCATCGCCATCAGAGTCGAGGGAAACAGCATCATGGGAATAGCCCCACGATAAACGGTAGAGGCGGCAAATCCGAGACAATTCAAAACTGTTCCCCCGCCTACGATGACAAATACGCCGTTTGGTGTCGGCATATGAGACAACAGTTCCTGGCTAAATCGCTGATAGGCCGCGAACGATTTCATTTCCTCGCCGCCTTTAACAGACATTGTATGAATACGTCCCGCATAATGCGCCTGCAGAGTTGCCTGCAATTTAAGCAGCGCATGTTCTCCCACAGGGATCGCATCGTCCTGTATCACCACAATCCTTGCTTGCTTATCGGTCATGTATCGACCCAGAATGCTATCCAAGTCAACATCCGCCAGTGAGGTATATACAGTATAGGATCGGAAACGTTGAGGAATGCCCGACTGGAACCAGCCAAAGTTACTCTCGGCATCGACGGAGATCCGTCGGTCTTTGATTGTATGCATATATTGAGGAGCCCACAAACTCACTTCTTCGTGATTATGGGTAACAGCGACGATAGCAGAATTCTTCCGAGCTTGCCAAGTTTTCAAATTTTCGATGATCTTGGGCAACATCGTGCGTTGAATGCCAGCGAGGGCCTCGTCCAAAAACAAAACTCGAATGTCGTCTGAATGAAGCGCTAGCGCGATTCGTGCTACCGCTCTCGCTCCGCCTGAAAGTTCTGCAGGTCGCCTGCTTACAATTCCCGAAAATTCATCACCAAAAAGACCGATGTTCGCTTGGAGCCGCGCCTGCCAAGCTCCCGCGGATTTAGAGTCCCTCTTCCAAAACCTATCGATGAAAGACTTTACTCCGACATCATCGATTGGGGTAATTGTTGTTTTTGCAAATAGCGGCGCAGCGATCGCCGCCACTTCGCCGATTTGAATTGTTGTCCATCTGAGAAGTGCTTGTTCTTCAATCGTCATGGTCGGGATCAAAGCGTCATCTTGAAAAACCGCTGCCATGCCAGCCTTGTATGCATCCCGAACGGATGAAACGTCTTTCTTTTCTCCGTTAAAATACGCCACAGGCTTGTTGTCTTTGAGGTGCTTTCCGCGAGCAACAGTCAGACGCGGTGGCATTGCCCCCATCAAAAACTTAACAACACTGCTCTTGCCGCTTTGGTTATCGCCACTCAAAACATATACGCCCGCGCGTGGAAGCACGAATGAGCTTCCACGCTCAATAATAACTTCTTCCCCTCCATCCGGATCAACTCGCGTGATCCCAATCGCATCGCAGCGAAAATAGTCCGCGACAATTGGTTTGGATGGTCGGCTGGAGAGGCGCTCACTTGTCATTGGATGGGGTCGCCTTGGCGGTTGGTTGAAGCAATGGAGCCTACCTTCAACAACCTGATCATGGAGCGGTTTGAGGATACCTCCGCTCTTGAGTTGCGAGTCAAGCGAAAATTGAGCCCCCAGAGCACGGCTCGCATATTCCATACTCGCATCCACTATGCTGTGTTGGAAGCAGTGAGTCGAGACCACGTGATCAGCGGTCTCCCTCGACTCGCGGCTCTGGCCTCTCTACGGTGCGCTCATGCGGGGTCGGGCGCTCGACGACCACCCTTGGCTTTCACAGCTCGGGGTGCGGCTCTTTTGCGCGCTTGGAGAATCTGCAACCCATTCCGCTCGCCCCATTTCATGCGGAGCCCAGGGGGTGGTCCCCAGTGGCGGCAGCGGCCACGACGAGCGTGGCTTGGTAGGTCTCTCCGCGGCACGGCCATCGCCATCGATCGGCTCGGTACGATCGTCGGCGGATTCTCCAAGCGCGCAAAAGAGCCGCACCCCACGCTCGAGGCACGCCCGACGACGAGGCATCGGGGCACGCGTGGGCGCGGCGCGAACCCAGGGTGCCAGGGCGCCCGGTCAGCAAGGGTCCGCTCTGGACGGGCACGCCCCTCACGGACCGCTGCAGTTGCCGCTGCGGCAGTACTGCATCGGCGCCGTGCAGACGCGCCCGCAGCTCCCACAGTTGGAGCTGTCGGACTGCAGGTTTCGCTCGCACCCGTTCATGCGGTTACCGTCGCAGTTGAAGTAGCCCGGGTTGCAGTCTCGCCAGTCGCACGTGCCGTTGTTGCAGAACGCGTTGGTGCCAGAGAACGAGCAACGGAGCCCGCAGCGACCACAGTTGTTCACGTCGGAGCGCAGGTCGATCTCGCAGCCGTTGACGTCGCTCCGATCGCAATCATCGAAGCCCGTGCTGCAGGCGCCGATCCGGCAGGCGGCCATCGCGCACGCGGGCATGGCGTTGGGGCGGACGCACAGGACGCCGCAGTTGCCGCAGTTGCGCGCGTCGCCCATGAGGTTGACCTCACAGCCGTTGGACGGATCGCGGTCGCAGTCGTCGAAGCCCGCGACGCAGGCGCCGTGGGTGCAGCGACCCGCACGGCACACGGGGTCCGAGTGGGGCGTCTCGCACGCGTTGGTGCAGCGACCGCAGTGGTCGATGCCGTTGGCGAGGTCCGACTCGCAACCCGTGGACAGCATCCCGTCGCAGTCGCCCCACCCCGTGGCGCACGTGATCGCGCAGCGCCCGGCGACGCAGCTCGGCGCGCCGTTGAAGCGCGGGCAGTGCGTGCCGCAGATGCCACAGTTGTTGACGTCGTCGGCGGTGCGCACCTCACAGCCGTCGTCCTCGCGGCCATTGCAGTCCATGAAACCTTCGGCGCACTGGAGCAGGCAACGCCCCGCGACGCAGGCCGCGCGCGCGGTCGCGCCGTCGGGTGAAGGGCAGACCCTGCCGAGGCAGCCACAGTTCATCGGATCGCTGCTGAGGTCGACGGCGCCGTCGAGGGAGCTCACCGCGGCGTCGCCACACAACAGGTGGGGCGTCACCACCTCGGTGCACGCGAGCGTCGCGCACACCGCCACGAGCAGCATCGCGAGGCGCCAGCGCACGGCTCAGAACCTCCCTTCGAGCCCGAGGCTCGCGCCGCCACGCGCAGGCACGAGCACGGCCCGCGCCGCCGGGCGCTCCTCGCCCGAGGGTCGGTCGACCAGATACCACAGAAGCCCCGTCACGACGGCGGTCGCGCCCACGCCCACGGAGACCATCGCGAGATTGCCCCACGTGCTCGCGTCCGAGGCGCTCGCGTTGCCCGCCGCGAGCGTATCGGGCGTGCACTGCGCGTTGGGACACTGGCGGTCGAAGTCCGACCGCGCCGTCGCGTAGGGACCGAAGTAGAGCGCCGCCGACGCCGCGAGCGCCGCGCCCCCGAGGCCGAACACCACCCATGGCCACGCACCCGGCCCCGACGAGCGCGCCGCCGCCAGCGAAGGCGCGCCAGGCCCCGACGCGCGCAACGAGACGTGGGCCGTCGTCGTGGCGCCCGCCCGTACCACCGCGCTCTGCTGGGCGGGCTCATACCCCGGCGCGGTGACCTCGAACTCGACGGCCCCCGTCGCGATGCGGAGGGGCTGCCGGGCGGGAAGGCTCGTGATGCGCCGGCCCGCGACGAGGAGGTCGGCACCGGGCGTCTCGCAGGTCACGTCGAGCCACCCCAGATGCGCCTGGAGCTGCTGCAACGCCGCAGCGAGGTCACCGCGATTGCGCTCGATCCATGGGTTGCCCGGCGCCGCGAGGGCGGCGACCAGGTGCTCCTCGGCCACCTCGAAACGCCCCAGCGCGAACTCCGCGAGGGCCATGCGAGCGAGGGCGCGCGGCTCGCGCGTCCGCTCATAGAGGGCGCGGAACACGTCGAGCGCCTCGGCGTCGCGGTGCTGCATCCGCAGCGCCTGCCCGCGCTCGTGCTCGGCCTCGACCTCTCGCCCCTGCGCGAAGCCTGACGGTGCCACGACGGCGATCGCAATCGCGAGGGTCCATGACTGGATGTGGTTCGCCACGTTCCTTCCTCTCAGATCACCGGGGCCTGGATGCCGGGCGTGCGCCTCGGCGGAGAAGACGTCGGGCGTCTCGGTGTGCGTGGTGTCGATCGCATGGGCGCCCGCGCGGGCCGCGTCGTCTGCTCGATCGGCGGAGCCGGTGGCGGCACGTGCGGCGCGGGAGCCTCGACGGTCTGCACGGCCGACGATGGCGCTCGCAGAGCAGGCTGCTGCGCGGGTGCGGCGGCGGGCGGCGCGGGGGGCACGATGCGCGCGGGGACGAGCTGAACGGCGGCGCGGGTCGCGTCGGACGTGGGAGCGATGCGGCGTTCGCGCGTTGCGACGTGCAGCGCGCCGAGGCCCGCCGCGACGAGCGTGACCCACATCCCCACGAGCGCGACGAGGTCGCGTCGCTCGCGGGGGCGTGAGAGCGGGCGCACCGGCGCGAGCGCGTCGAGGGGATCTGCGTCGCCCTCGCCCCCATCGGTCGATGGGGAGGCCGAGGCGGCCGCGAACTCGTGGCTCCAGATCGCGCGCGTCGAGGCGGAGGCGAAGGGCAGGAGCGCGCGCCCCATGTCGGTGAGCGACGCGAAGCGCCCGGCGGGCTCGTAGGCCATCGCACGGAGCACCACGGACTCGAGCGCGGGCGGGATCTCGGGCCAGTGCTTGCGAGGCGGCTCGAACGAGCCCTGGAGGATGCGCCCGATGATCTCGCCCGTGGAGCCGGCGAAGGGGCGTTGGCGCGTGAGCGCGGCGTAGAGGACGACGCCGAGAGCGAACTGGTCGCTCGCGGGCCCGACGTTGCGCGACTCCTTCACCTGCTCGGGAGACATGAAGTGCGGCGTGCCGAGCACCACGTTCGAGCGGGTGATGTCGCCGCCCGGGTCGGCGCGCTGCACCTTGACCACGCCGAAGTCGAGCACCGTGGGGCGCACCCGCCCGCGGGCGTCGCGCGTGACGAAGATGTTCGCGGGCTTGAGGTCTCGGTGCACCATGCCCGCCTCGTGGATGGCCGCGACCGCCGAGAGCGTCGGGAGCACCACGTCGACGACCTCCTCGACCGAGAGAGGTGGCTCGCGCTTGATCGCGTCGGCGAGCGTCTCCCCCTGGAGGAGCTCCATCACGAGGTAGGGCACGCCTCTGTACTCGCCGACGTGGAGCATCTCGACGATGTGAGGGTGACGGATCTCCGCGGCGGCCTCGGCCTCCTGCCGCAGCCGCGCGAGCGCCTCGCGGTGCTCGGCGAGCTTCGCGTGCAGGATCTTCAGCGCGACGCGCTTGCCCTGGGGCCGCCAGACGGCCTCGTACACCGCGCCGAAGGTGCCGCTCCCGAGCGGGCGCACGAGTTCGAACGCGTCGATCACGGTCCCTGGGAGCAGCGTCGGTTCGTCGGGCTCGATCATGGGATCCCCCACACACATCAGAACGCGCAATGGCCGAAGAAGCACTGCCGGAACGGCCCCGGCCTGCACCCGTTGCCGCAGACGCCACAGTTGTCCGGGTCGCTGCTCAGGTCTACGCAGCGTGTGTCGCAGCGCGTCCGGCCGCTCGGACACAGGCACGCCCCCCTCGCCACGCAACGCGCGCCGGACACGACCGAGCAGCCCCCGTCGGTGATCGGTTGCGCGTTGCACACGACGCCGCCATCGACGCAGGCGAGCGTCCCCGCGCCGCGGCACCCCGGGTCGCCGTCGGACTGGCACGGCGTGTCGAGGGCGAGACAGCGCCACCCGCAACGCACGCCGCCGTCGCACTGCAGCAGGTCCACGCAGCGCCCGCCGACACAGCGCGCGCTCGCGGGGCACGCGGTGTCGCAGGCGCCGCAGTGGTCGCTGTCGACGCGCGTATCGACGCAGGCGGGTCCGCAGCGCGTCGACGAGGGCGGGCACGCAGGCGCGTCGTCCGTCGTGAGCCGCTCGTCGGCGATGTCGTCGACGCGGGCGGCGTCGCTCGCCGTCGACGCGGGGGTGCACGCGCCGAAGGCGAGCGCCGCGAGCGTTGCAGCCCGGGGTCGGCGCGAGAACGAGGGCGTCATGGGCAGCTCCCCGTGCTGCACGTGCCCGTGGTGCAGCGGGGCATCGTGCCGACAGGACAACACGTCCCTCGGCTTCCCCCGCAGCACGCCCCGTCGACGCAGCGGTCCCCCACGTGGGTGCAGCGCTGCCCGCAGCCGCCGCAGTGGTCCGCGCTTCGGCTCGTGTCCACGCAGGACAATCCGCAGAGCGTCTGCCCCGGCGCACACGAGGGCGCGTCACACGCGCCGCGGACGCAGACCTGACCGACCGGACACGCGCTCCCACACGCACCGCAGTGCATCGGGTCCGCGACGAGGTCCACGCACGCGCCCGCGCAGACCACGAGCGGCGACCGGCACATGCACGCCCCCCGCGTACACATCCTCCCCGGGTCGCAGACGTTGCTGCACGCGCCGCAGTTCGCGTCCGTGTCGAGCGACACGCATCCGGAGCCACACTCCCGCGTCCCCGCGGGGCACTGGCACTCGCCGTTTGCGCAGGGTACGCCGTGGCAGGCGATCCCGCACGCGCCGCAGTTGCGCGCGTCCCTCAGCCGGTCGACGCACGCGCCTCCGCATACGATCTGGTCGATCGCACACGCACAGTTGCCGCTCACGCACGCGAGGCCTGCGTCGCACACCACGCCGCAGTTGCCACAGTTGCTCCGGTCGCTCTGCAGCGAGACGCAGACGCCGCGGCAGCGCTCCTGTCCCAAGGGGCAGGGCGCGCCCGCGTCGCTCGCGTCCCCACGGTCGCCCGTCGCGTCGCGGGGCGCGTCCCTCGGGCCATGGTCCGTCGTCGTATCCGCGGGCCCTGCGTCGCCCCTCGGGCAGCCGCCATCGACCGCTCCGCAGATCGGCGCACCGAAGCCATCGCAGCCCGAGGCCGCGCCGACGCACAGGGCGACCCGCACGATGGTGGCGCGCGCCACACGCATCAGAGCCACCCCCCGACGCCAACGGTCGCCCCACCCGGCCGCGGAACGATGAGCAAGGTCGTCGTGCGGGTCGACGCTGACGTCCTCGCGCGATCCACAAAGTACCACGTGAGACCGCCGATCACGGCCGCCGCACCCACGCCGAACCCGAGCCACACGGCGGGGCCGAGTGTGCGGAGGTCCGCGTTGGCGTCGCGCGCCTGCTCGAGCGAGGCCACGGTGGCGCACACGCCGTTCGCGCATGCGTCGAGGCGGCCCTGCGCCGTGCGGTAGGGCCCCAGATATAGCGCCGTCGCGGTGATCGCCGCCGCCGCGCCCACGCCCGCGAGCAGCCACGGGGCCACGCCGGGCCCTCGCCACGCGTCGTAGGACGGCGGCGGGGTCGCCGACGCGCTCCCCAGCGCGATGTCCACGACGACGCTTTCCCTCGCGGGAACGATGATGTCGCGCGCGAAGGTCCCTCCGCCGCTGGTGGCTTCGACGTGTACGGGACCTGCCGGGGTGGGGATCTCGACGCCCCAGCCCGACGCAGACACCTCCGTCTGGCCGAGCCACACGCGCAGCCCCGCTGGGGGCGGATCGGGGACGCGCAACACCACCGCGCCGGTGCGCGCCTCCACCGACTCGACGATGCGGCCGCACCGCTCGACGATGCGCTCGCGGTTGTTGAGGTTGGGCGCCGAGCGCGCCTCCGTGACGCAGAGGCGGCCCGCGTCGAGCGCCTCGCGGAAATTGCCGAGCGCGAAGTGCTCCTCGGCCACGTACATCCGCACCGACGGGGTCATGCGGATCTCTCCGGCCTGAAGCGCGAGTTGCAGCGCGTCCGCGTGACGCTGCTCGCGGTGCGCGACCTCGAGCTGATCAAGGAGCTGCTGCCGTCGCACGAGGGCCTCGGGCGTCTGCGCGGAGGCTCCCGCCGCGACGAGCGTGAGCGCGACCGTGAGCGTGACGTGGGGGTGCCTTCGGCGCATGCGCTCGCTACTCAGGGCGGGGTGGGTCGTCGGGGTCAAGGGTCCTCGCGCGCGGCGGCGTGCGCGAGGTCGTTCGCGTCGGGGCCACGACAGGGGCGGGCGACGCCGACGCGGGGGGAGCGACGGGCGCAGGCGCTCCGGGCGACGCGTCGGGATCCGTCACGGCGGGAGGTGCGGGAGGTGCCGCGGGCGCGACGACCGCGGCGTCGCGCGGCGTGGTCGTGAGCGCCGGTCGGGCGGGCGCCCGGGTCGGCACGATGGAGAGCTCGCCCGTCGGAGGCTCACCACCCGAGCGCGCGCCTGGGAACCACGCCACGACGGCCACGCCCAGCGCGAGCAGCAGCGACCCCGCGGCAACCGCCCACGGGAGCTTCGAACGCGACGCGACCGGTACGGCGGGCGCTCCAGGCTCACGCTGCGGCAGGATCTCGTGCAGGGGCGTGACCACGGTCGGCGCGTCGTCGTGCGGCGCGGGCGCCGGCCGGTCGGGCCATGTACCGGGCTCCTCGGCCGCGCCGTCGAGCATGAGCGCGCGGCGAAGTCCCCCGACGAGGAGCGACGACGCGCGCACGGCATCGCCCGCCGCCGGCTCGAGCGTGGTCCACGCGCCGCCGGGGTCGTACCGGTCGCGCAATCGCCACGGGGCCTCGAACGCGGCGCCTCGAAGCGCGAGCGCCATCCACGCAACCACGGGTGCGCCGACGAGGTCGTGTTCGACCCTTGCGATCGGTCGCGTCGCGGGGTGCGGCGTGCGCGTGGGTGAGAGGGACGCGCGACGCTCGACTTCGGCTGCGAGGCTCATGAGCAGGGGGAGCGGATCGTCGGTGCACGACGCGAGTGCTGCGAGCTCGTGGTCGAGGCGAGGGAACGCGGCCGTTGCGGTGAGGAGGGCGGTCACCACGTCGGGCAGGTCGTCGCCGACGCCGAGCTCGAGCGCGTGGAGGAACACGAGCCCTCCACGGCCCTTCTCATCGCGCGCCTCGGCGAGGTGCGCGCCCAGCGCGACGACGATCGCGCCCCGGCGATCACGGCACGCGGCGAGCGAGCGCCGCGACGGAGCGACGCGCGCCGCGTCGTCGAGGCCCTCGATCACCGAGAGTGTCGTCTCGGAGACCCGCGCCGTGACGACCCCCATGGGCTGCTCCTCGAAACCCATCGCGGGGCCGCCCGCGAAGGTGCTGTACCCGCGGCCCGCGAGGTTGATGACGAAGACGTGCCGGATCACGTGCCCTCCACGGACATGAGGGTGCTCTCGGCCTCGGGTGGCGGCGCGAAGTGCAGGTCGGTGACCTCGCGTGCGGCCTCGGCTCGCAGGTGGCGCGCGGCCTCGCCCGCGTCGAAGGCATCGACGAGCGCGCGCGCGGCCTCGCCGAGCACCGCCGAGGCGCCGCGCACGGCGTCCGGGCCTCGCGTCGAATCGAGCATCGCGAGCGCCCCGCGGATGCGCTCCCGGTTGCAGATCGCCCCGAGTTCGGGGAACGAGGCGAGGAAGAACCGCAGGCAGTGATCGAGGAGCTGCGCGTCGGAGTACGCCGGGCCGCACGCCTCGCGCATGCGATCGACCTTGTTGAAGACGAGGATGAGCCGCTCGATGCGAGCCTTGGAGACGAACACCAGGTTGCGCAGCCGCGCGAAGAGCTCGCCGTTGTAGTAGGCGCGGGTCTCCATCGTGAGCCCTCGGGCCGCCTCGGCCGCGTCGAACATGCACACGACCACGACGCCGAGCTCGCGCCGTGCCGACTCGCGGAGTCTCTGCGTCTCGTCGGTCACGAGCTTCTCGACGAGCCGCTGGGCCTGTACCTCGCCCGCGACGTCGTGGACGCGCAGCACGAGGTGGGCGTGCACGGGCGTGACGAGCTCGGGGTCCGCCGGGTGCGCGCGCGTCGCCACGTCGCGCAGGTCGCAGACGGGCACGTCGGCCTGCGCGTGGCGGAAGGTCGGCGAGGGCTCCGCGACGGCCCACGGCGCGCGCCACTGTGCCAGCAGCGAGCTCTTGCCGACGCCACGCGGCCCCACGAGGAGCACGGGCTGCCGACAGGTCTCGACCACGCCCTCCGCGGTGACCGCGGCCTTGAGCGCGTCGTAGCGCTGGCGCACGCCCCTCGCGCGACTCCCCTGCTGCCGTGCGAGCGCGCCGAGCTCGATGCAGCGCTGCGTGACGCGGTCGTGATCCTGCTCGACGGCCTCGACGCGTCGGCGGAGCTGCCAGATGCGAAGGTAGAGCGTTGGGATGGCGGCGAGCGCCCCTACCAGCGCGACGGAGGTGGCGTACAGCGGGTCCATGCTCAAGGGCGATCCGTGGCCTCGATGTCGCGTGCGCCGCTCCCGAGCCTCACGGCACGCAACCGATCTGCTATCCCCCTTGCGAGGACCGTGTCAACGGCGGCATCGGGCAGCCCCTTGCGGAGGTTGCGGGCTGGTCGTGACACTACGCTCACCTCCTCCGCAGCGCCTCGTTCTGGTGCGCGAGCAGATCGCCCACGTACTTCCAGACCTCGCCGTTGTCCGGGAGCTTCGCGTGATCGTCGTTCGCGTTGTCGACGATGTGCTGCGTTCCCAGGAGGAAGCGTTGAAAACCCTGCCCCTCGGGCCTCATGCCGAGGGCGCTATAGAGAGGCACGGTCCCGTCCCCGGGTCCTCGCTCCACGCCTCGCTCGAACCTCCACGTGGTGAAGGCGGGCTCGTTCCAGATGTTCCGGGTGACGTCTCGCGTCGCGGCGATCCGCACGGCGTCGAAGGTCGAGGTGGAGAACACCGTAGCCCTATAGCAGTCGTCGACCCCGCTGGAAGCCCGGTCGGTGCCGGCGCCCGCGATGATGTGGTACGTGACGCCCTGGGGCGGGGCGTAGTCACCGGCGCACTTCTGGATGATGTCGAGCACATGCTTATTCTGCGGCTCCTCACGCCGAGTGCAGAGATTGTCGACGCGTTGCCTCATCTCGTCGGCAGGCATCGCAGCGCCCAGGCTCAGGGTGTCGTGAACCGCGGGAGATCCAACGCGGTGGGCAACCGTCGCGGGCATCGGGGCCCCCTCGGGTTGCAGATAGCTCGTGTTGCGCTCCACCACGTTCGCATCGATCGCGCGTTTGAGATCCACGACCTCGGGCGGCAGGAGTTGAATCGCCGAGTCCCACTTCAAGCCGAGAGAGGTCTGCGCCTTCGCCGGGAGGACCCGCGCCATCGGGCCGATCTTCGGGACGAGCGGGTCCTTGTCGATCAGCGAGAGCACCATACCGAGCAGGTCATACGCGCCTCGATGCGGCGTCCCGATGGTGATCAGCGTGTCGATCTCCGAGGCCGGGATCGCGATGTTCTTGTCCTCGAGCGCGAGGCGGCTGACGATCCCGCCCATGCTATGCGCAATCACCGTGAACGGGACGCTTCGAAGCGGCGCCCACAACCTGGGGCGAAGGATCGGTAGCAGGGCCTTGAGAGCTTTCGCAGC
This sequence comes from Polyangiales bacterium, assembly GCA_039809605.1. Taxonomy (GTDB): domain Bacteria; phylum Myxococcota_A; class Polyangia; order Polyangiales; genus CAISKJ01. The sequence goes on from JBDHVF010000002.1 coordinate 16,403, forward strand.
CAGCGCATTCGAGTGGCGCCAGTCGTAGGGCAGCACGAAGCCCGTCGCGCTGTTCTCGGGGACCTGTAGGGGGTTCCATCCGGTCCAGTGCGAGTAGGGGATCGTCTTGAGGACGTGGCCGAGCCCTGCGAGCTGCGACGGGAGCCTCGTGAACGTGGCAGGCGTGAGCTCATCGAAGACGAGCGTCTCGTCGTTGCGTAGCACCTCGGCCGTCGGGCTGTGGACAAAGTAGTACAGGCCCACCGCGATGCCGCCGAGGCCGAGCGCGGGCGCGAGGGCCGCCTGATCCAGCGCCTGTGCGAACGCGGTAAGGTCGATCTTGCTGCATGAGCTCCCCAGGATGCCCGGGATGATGAGCACGGGCTTCACGGGCGGTGCGACGGGGGTGACCTTCGTCGTCGGAGCGCGCGACGTGTGCACCCCGTCGGTCATCCACGGCCCCGGCGGCATCAGTCCAGACATCGCCCGCTCACCCGCCGCGCAGTGGGTAGACAACCATCTCGTGCACTGCGAGCGAGCACTCTCCGGGCGGGATCCTGTCGACGAATGCCTCGCCGTCCTCGTCCGTGGCCGCCGTGACGGTCGCGCCGTCAGGCGTGGTGAGCGAATACTTCACGCCGGGCATCGGGCGACCGTTCGGCAGCGTGACCACGTAGCAGACCCAGGTCACGTCCTTCGGCGCGCCGGGCTTCGCGTAGTCGCCGATCACCACGTTGCCGCTGCCTCCCACGACGACGCCCGAGCCGCCGCAGTGAGAGACGGGGTCACCGCTGCGCGCCGCCCGGCGGCCGTTGATCACCACGCCGGGCGCTCCGCCGACGATCCTCCACACGCCGTCGCCACAACATCCCTCGTGGCTGCCCTTGTCTCCCACGCGGAGCGCGGGAGCGCCATTGATGACGACGTTGGGCGAGCCCGCGCGCGCCTCCCCTTCGACCGCATGCGGGCACGCCGGACAGCCGTGCGCGTCCGCGTCGCAATGAGCTCTGTCCCCGGTTCGCGCGGCCTCCCCCATCCTGGCACCTCCTCAGGTGTTGATCTTCACGAGGCCGCCCTTGATGTCCACCACGTCGTCGCCGTGGACCTTCACCTCGCGGTTGGCAGTGACAGCGATCGTGCCCTCCGCCGCGCGCATCTCGATCGACGCGCCCCCCGACGTGAGCGTGATGTTGTCGGGCCTCATGCGCAGCCGCGAGGCGCCGCAGATGAGGTCGATGCCTTCGCCGGCGGTGACCCGGACGTGGCGGTCGGCGAAGACGGTCAGGCCGGTGCTCCCGTGGACCTCGACGAGGTCGTCTCCGTCGACGACGACGGAGTCGTTCCCGCCGATCCGCGTCGCGCGGTCGCCTTCCGTCGTCACCCACTCGTCGTGGGCGACGAACTTCGTCCGGTCGTGCTGCACCTCCAGCGAGTCGTCGTGGTTGACCACCCGCTTCATGTCGCGCTGGGCGTGGATGTAGACCTCCTCGGCGCCCTTGAGGTCTTCGAACCGCAGCTCGTTGAACCCCCCGTCACGGGGGCTGGAGCTCGTGCGGATGGTGCTCCTGGTCCGCTCGGCCGGGAGCGCGTACGACGCGTGATTCTCGCCGTTGTAGACGCAGCCCGTGACGAGCGGCCGGTCGGGGTCGCCTTCGAGGAAGTGCACGACGACCTCCATCCCCACGCGCGGGATGAACATGAAGCCCCAGCCGCTACCCGCCCAGTTCTGCGCCACGCGCATCCGGCACGACAGCCTCTTCTCGCGCTGCGACGGGACGCGGCGGCCCTCGCGCACCCAGTGGAACCTCACCAGGATGCGCCCGTGGAAATCGACGCAGATCTCCTCGTCGCTCCCCGGCTCGGCCACCACCCTCGCCGTCTGTGGGCCGTAGATCCTCGGCCGGGACGTCGTCCGCGCGGGCCGATAGGGCGTGGCCGCCGGGATGCACGTGAAGCGGTTCCAGTAGCGGGCCTGCGCCTCGGGGCGCGCGAGCTCGCCCGGGAACTCCGCGCCCACGGAGCGCAGGATGGCCTTCACGTGCTCGCTCGTGCGCACGTCGTCGGGGATGTCGCTCCACGCGACGCCCTGTTGCTCGACCTCGGTCACGAGCCACGAGCGCGGGAGATCGGTGCTCTCGTGGTCCGTCACTTCGAAGCGAAGCCCAGGCGCCACCCCCGTGACCACCGAGCGCCCGCATCCGATGACCGCTTCGCGCGCGAGCTCCTCGTACCGCGCCCGCGCGAAGCGTCCACCCTCGTGGGGACCGTACGTCTGCCCGACGTCATCGTACTCGCCGAGCGTGTACGTGCCGCGGAACTCGTAGACGTCGCGCGGCCCCGGTGCGCCCGTCGGCGCGCGCATGGTCATGCCCGCCTCGGCCGATGGGTGCGTGAAGTCGTAGTCGCGGAGCGTCGCCCCCGTGGCGTGATCTCGGACCCGCACGTCGAACCACTGGATGCTCTCGACCGCCGCGGTCCCGACGCCCGCGTCGCGGATCGGGATCGCGGCCACGCCGTCCATCGTCGGCACGGGTGTCCACGCGTGACCGTCCTCGGCGAGGACGAGCGTCTCGACCTCGCCCGCGTGCCGGAAGTAGAACGGGACGCCCTCGTCCTCCAGCAGGCGCCGGACGAAGTCGAGGTCGCTCTCGTTGTACTGCACGCAATACTCGCGCGGCGCGAGCGCCTCGAGCGCGGTGCCCACCCATAGCCCTCCGTCGCCCTGGTACGCCCCCGCATCGCGCAAGACCTCGCGCACGATTTCGACGACGTTGAGGTCTTGAAAGATCCTGCAGTCGGTTCGCTGCGAGAGGCGCCAGAGCGCGGGCACGAGGGTGGCGCACGCGAAGTGGTAGCCGCCGGTGCTCCCCAGATCCTCGACACGCCGTGCGAACCCGCAGAGGCGGCGCGTGACGGAGCCGCGGTGAACCTCGAGCACCAGCGATTGCGCCAGCATCGCGCGCGCACCGGACGCGCCCGTGGAGACCGGGTGCGCGAGCACCACCGTGACTTCGTAGAGCGTCGAGAGGCCCTCGCGGGCGTGCACGTGAACCGGACGCCACCCCTCGGTTCCGCTCCCAGTCAGCGAGAACTCCACCTCGGGGAGGGTCGTGCCATCGAAGATCCCATCCATCGTTGCCCCGCGAGGAGGGAAGCTACCCGCGTTACAGGGCGCGCCGCAAGGGCCCCTCACCGTGAGAGGAGCGCGATCGTCAGCGACACGAGGAGCACGCCAACCGCCACGACGATCCAGGTCGGGGGCAGCCGACGCTCGCCGGGCGACGTGTCCTCCAGGCGCCCCGTGCGCCCGGCATCGGTGGACGGATCCGCTCGGTCACCGCGGCGCATCGGGACCATGGTCCCCTGCGAAGCTGCGGTCCCCATCGGGACCGTGCGCTCGTCGTTCACGGGCGGCACCACGGGCGGAGCCTTGAAGCCCGGGCGGAGCGTCATAGGAAAGAGCTTCCCGTCGTCGGGAACGTGAGGCAGGTCGTCGTGGCTCAGGGTGAACTGGTCGGCATGTGCCCTCAACGGTCGTGACGAAGAGGCGGGCGACGACTCGGCCCCATGTCCCGCGCTCTCCCTCGCCACGTCGAAGTGCTTCGACGACGGCTCGGCGCGGTCGACGATCAGCTCACGGACCGTCGCCTCCCCCTCCTCCTCGGAGCGTCGCGCGTCGAGCAACGTGGCCTCGCCCTCGTCGGCAGAAGCGGGCACGATCTCGTCTGGATCAACCAACGCGACGACGCGCGCAGCGTCCAACGGCCGCGGTGTAGGAGCAGACGGCGTCGTCCACTCCGCCGCGCGCGCGGGCGCGCCCTCGGCGAAGTCCGCGGGGAGGCGTGCCTCGGGTGGCGCGCGCTCGGCGTCGATCCAGCCGACCGGCGGGGGCGTGGACTCACGCCGTGGCGCTGGAGAGACCGAAGCGGAGGCGCGCTTGAGGCTCGGCGTCGGCGGCTCTCGTTCTACCGCAGGGAGCCGCTTCCACGCCGACGGAATGTTCTGGCGGAGCACCCGCGCGAAGGTCTGCGCGTCGCCGAAGCGGCGGCCCGGATCAGGGTGCATCGCGCGCGCGATGACCTGCCAGAGGGCGAGGGGTACATCCTGTCGGACGTCCTGCAATCTGCGCGCGATCTGCTCCGGCTCTCGCTGCGCGAGCGCCCACCAGACGTCACCCGGCGTGGCCCGCGGCGTGGCGCGCATCGAGATCAACTGCGCGAAGAGCACCGCGAGCGAGAAGACGTCCGTCGCGGGCGTCTCCCGCCCGGGCGCGTCGTGCTGCTCCGGCGCCATGTGCTCCCTCGACGCGACCACGCCCAGGAACGGGACGACTTCGTGATCGAGCACGCGCACACGATGTCCACCGGAGTGCGCCTGGAGGATCACGCTCGCTGGCGAGAGCCCGCGGTGAAGCACCGCTTCGCGCCCCGATGCGGCGTGGCCGAGTTGAACGGCCCGACAGATCGCGTCGAACAGACGCAGCGCAACGCCGAGCCCCGGCGAGGTTCCCGCGTTCGCGTGGCCTTCGAGCCAGTCCGCGAGCGAACGTCCCTCGACTGCCTCGAAGGCGAGCCAGCGCGGTCCACCCGCCACCTCGCCGAGGTCTACGAGACGTGGCAGGTGCGGGCTGCCCAGTCGCCCGACGCGCTCCATCACCTGGCCCCACGGCTCCGGTGCCGCGACCTCGGAGGACAGCAACTTGATCATCAACGGGTGCTCGGGACGGTCCTTCTCGACGGCGCTCCACGCGTCACCAAGGCCGCGGTCGAAGGCAGGCGCGCGGAGCACGAAGCGATCAGCAATCAACGCCCCCTCACCCGCCAAGCCTCGCCGTCCCACGGCGCGGGAGTATCGCACGGTCGGCCTGGGCTTCACACCTTGCCCGGCGGACGCCCCACTGGTCACGCGTTCATCGAGAGATTCGCCCCCAACGGAACCTCCGATTCAAGGGCGCGTCCACACGCTCCGAAAGAGTCATTGGCACGTGCCGCCGCACCGCTCGCTACGGACGGGCACGTCACCGAGAAGCGCACGATCTGCAAGGAAGCGAACCAGATGAAGGAATCGAACGATGTGCCGCACATTCATGCACTGCCAGCGAGAAGCGAGGGCGCGGCGTGACGACCTCGCTCCTCGACCGTCAGCTTCGACGACTCGGGCTCGACGCCGACATCCCGCCCGACGCGGAGCGGTGGCGCGCGTTCCTCGAGCGCGTGCGCCGGACCTACACCGAGGCCGAGCAGGACCGCTACACGCTCGAGCGTGCCTTCGACCTCACGTCGAAGGAGCTCATGGAGCTCAACGCCGGGCTGCGCCGCGAACGCGAGGCGCTGCGTGAGTCACACGGCGCCGCCGAGGCCGCGAGCCGCGCCAGGAGCGAATTCCTCGCGGTGATGAGCCACGAGGTCCGCACGCCGATGAACGCCGTGATCGGCATGATGGGCCTGCTGCTCGACACGCCCCTCTCGGCCGAGCAGCGCGAGTTCGCCGAAACGGCGCGGCGGTCGGGGGAGGCGCTCCTCGCGCTCCTCCACGACATCCTCGACTACACCGAGCTCGACGCGGAGCGGCTCGTCCTCGATGACGTAGACTTCGACCCCCTGGCCGTGCTCGACGAGGTGGCGACAGCCTTCCGTGAGGCGGCGACGCACAAGGGTCTCCGACTCGTGGTGCGCGACTCACCCGACGTGCCTGCTCGCGTGCGCGGCGATCCGGCGCGACTGCGCCAGGTGCTCGCCCACCTCGTCGACAACGCGATCAAGTTCACCGAGCGCGGTGGGGTGGAGTTGCGCGTCGAGCCAGCCAGCGCGCTACCAACGGCGGAGACTTGCTTGCGCTTCACCGTGACGGACAGTGGGATCGGCATCGCCCCCGAGGCGCGCCCGGCGCTCTTCGCCCCCTTCACGATGGGCGACGCCTCGACGACACGTCGCAACGGCGGCACGGGGCTCGGCCTCGCGCTCTGTCGCCGTCTCGCGACGCGCATGGGCGGCGAGATCGGCGTCGAGAGTGAGCCGGGGCGCGGCAGCGCGTTCTGGTTCACCGGGAGGCTGCGGCAGCCGTCGGTCGGCCACTCGGCGTCGGGGGAGTACGCAAGGCTGCCCCCGCAGGTGGCGGGGTCAGTCGCAACATCCTCTCGATCAGCGAGCACCCCCGCACGCGTGCTGGTCGTGGAGGACAACGTCGTCAACCAGAAGGTCGTCACACTGATGCTCGAGCGGCAGGGCTGCCGCGTCGACGTGGCCGCCAACGGGGTCGAGGCACTCGCGGCTGCGGCGTGCGTCACCTACGACCTGATCTTCATGGACTGCCAGATGCCGGCGATGGACGGTTACGAGGCGACGCGCGCGCTCCGCGCGCGGGAGCGCCGGGGAGTACCCCGCGTGCCGATCGTGGCGATGACCGCCAACGCGCTCGCGGGCGACCGTGAGCGGTGCCTCGACGCGGGCATGGACGACTACCTCGCCAAGCCCATCACCACCGCGGGCCTGCGCGAGGGGCTCGCGCGGTGGTCGCGGCGACCCGCCGGAAGTGGCACCGACGCGCGACGGGGAAACGTGGGCTGACTCGCGCGGCCACCCGCTCACGTGCCCGACATGATACGGCGCGCGTTCTGTTGGCCAGCCGAAACGACGTCCGCGCCGCGTCGCGGGCGGCAAGGGTGATGGCCCCACAGCGTGCGATGCTAGCTGCGACGGCACGGGAGCGCCGCCACGATCACGCCCCGCGAAGACCCGCGTCGGCTGCTGCGCTCCGACCGCGACGAGTTCGGACACCACCTGCGCGAGCACGACCTACGCCCGGGGCGGACGCACCGACTCCTGCGCACAGCTCGCTGGCCCTGACGGTTCGGTCGCGTCCGGTCCCGCTGCCGACCGCTCAGGCCGCCGTGACTGCGCGGATGGTATCGACGAGCTCGTCGATGTGGAACGGCTTCGCGAGGAACATGCTGGCCGCGGCCAGGTCGCAGCTCGCCCGTGCTTCGGTCGCGCCCGTCGTGACCACCACGGGCAGCTTCGGCCATCCCCCGTGCGCGTACGCCAGCACGATCTCGCCGGGCACGCAGGGGAGCTTGAGGTCGAGGAGCACGGCCGAGAGCGAGTCGCCGAACGCCTCGAGTGCGTCGAGCGCCTCCGCTCCATCGGCCGCGACCAACACGTCGTAGCCGCAGTGCATGAGGATGCGCTCCATCATCCGCTGCACCCCAAGGTCATCCTCGATGATGAGCACGAATCGCCGCTCTGACCCATTGTCCATGTACCGTCTCTCCTGCGCGGGCCGAGTGCAAGCGGGGCGCCACTACGCACATACGGGCGACGATGCGGTGCGCGGCGAGATACCGTCCATTCGGTGCATCGCACGTGAGTCGCCGGTGATTCGTGCGCGGCACAGGCGCACGAATCGACCACGAACGATGAGACGCGAGCGTCGTGCGCGCGCCTTCGGTCGGTCGAGGGAAAAATCCGTCACAGGAACACGAGGTGGCGACGGCGCGGAACCTACACACGCTGGCGGCCATTGACGGAGAGAGCGCGCGGAGGGACAACGCTCGGATGGGCGGGGACACAACCATCTCGGGCCTTGGTGTTCGTGCGTTCGAGGCGCGCCTCGAGAGTGAGCGGCTCATGCGAGCAGGACGCGGCCTCCGGGCCGAGTGTGCCTGCCTGCGCCTCGAATGCAGATGCCTGCGGGATGAGTGCGGGCGGCTGCGCGCGCAGCTCGGTGGCGTGCGCGAAGCGACCATGGTCCTGCGCGTCGTGAGCGCGAGCTTGCGCGCGCTGAACGTGAGCCTGCGCGTGGTAGGCCCGGGACGACGGGTGTGCATGTTGGCGACAGTCGAAGAGCGCGTGAATTGGGAGGCCCCCGACGAGGGGTAGGGTGGCGGCGGCGGGCGCAGCGGAGAGGCTCAGCTCTCGGCGGGCTTCTTCTTGCGCGACGCCTTGCGGACCTCGGCCTCGCGGCGTCGATAGCTGTCGCCCTCGATCGCGACGATGTCGGCGTGGTGCACGACACGGTCGATCAGCGCGACGGTGCACGAGGCGTTGGGGAAGATCGTGGGCCACTGCGCGAAGGGCAGGTTTGTCGTCAGCACGAGGGGACGCTTCTCGTGCCGCTCGGAGACCACCTGGAAGAGCAGGTCCGCCGCCCGCGTGTCGTACGAGAGGTAGCCCACCTCGTCGCAGATCAGCAGCTCCACCCGCGTGTACTTCCGCAGCCGCTGCTGAAACAGGTGCGGCGTCCCGTGCACCGCGCCCAGCTCGCTCAGCATCCGCGCCGCCGTCGTGAAGAGCACCGAGCGGCCCGCGAGCACCGCCTGATGCGCGATGTTCTGCGCGATCATCGTCTTGCCCAGCCCCTGCGCCGCCAGCAGCACGACGTTGCGCGGCTCGGCGAGAAACTCCAGCCGCAGGATCGACTCCACGAGTTCGCGGTCGATCGATCGCGGCCAGTTCCAGTCGTAGTCGCTCATGGGCTTGAAGCGCCCGAGCTGCGCCCGCTGCGTGCGGCGCTCGAGGCTTCGGCGCGAGCGGTCCTTGAGCTCCTCGCTCACCACCAGCTCCAGCACCTGCCGGGGCGACAGGCGGGCGCGCGTGGCGCGGTCGATCAGGTCGCTCAGGTGCGCGGCGCAGTGGGGCAGCCGCAGCGTCGTCAGGTCGTCGGCCAGGTCACTCATCGTTCGGCTCCGGGTCGTGGGGGCGCGTCAGTCGGTCGTAGGCGTCGAGCGCGTGCGGGCGCACGTGGACGCGCACGCGCGGGTCGTCGGGCAGCGGCACCTCGACGGGCGGCGCGGCCTTCGCGGCACGCGAGCCCTCGCCCAGCAGGTACGCCACCGACTCGGCCGAGACCGAGCCGCGCTCGAGCGCCGTACGCAGCGCGCGCTCGAGCGCGGTGGCCCCGTACTGATCGAGCAGCTGGCCCAGGCGCACCGCGGGGCGCGTGAGGTGGTCGCCGCGCTCGGCCAGGGTCTTGAAGAAGTCCTCGGCGGCGGGGCACTCGGCGCGCAGCCGGTCGCGACCGCGCAGCGCGTGGGCGTGACGCTTCTGCGCGGTGAGGTCGTCCAGGTGGGCGGCGAGCTCGAGGCGCCGGCCGGCGTCGAAGCTGCGCGCGTGACGTGCGACCTCCACGGAGCCGTCGAGCACGCGCACGGTCGTGAGCGAGGCCGCGAGCGTCAGCGGCTTTCGCACGAGCGTGTGAGGGATCGAGTAGTCGTTGCGGTCGAAGCGCACGTAGGGCGTCTTGCCCGACGCGATGGGGGCCACGTGCTCGCTGGCGAAGCGGTGCTCGGGCAGCGGCACCAGCAGGGCGCGCTCGCGCTCGCGGGCGTCGCGCACGAGCTCCCGCGAGGCGCTGCCGGGCACGACGCGCGCGTCGGCGATGCGCCCGATCCAGTCGCCGAGCTGCGCGTTGAGGTCGTCCAGGTCGCGGTAGCGGCGGGCGGCGAAGAAGCTGTCGCGCAGGTAGCGGATGGTGGCCAACCTGTCCAAGCTCCCCAAGGAGCTGGTCACCCTGATCGAGCGCTTCTGTCAGGCGGAGCGGGAGGGCAACAGCTTCGACCCAGCCGAGGCGCCCGAGCCCGTGATCGGCCCGGCCTACGGCCCTCTGGCAGCGATGCTTGCCTTGGCGCGCGAGTGCGGGATCGAGCGCGCTTTGGGCACCTCGCGCCGGGGGCGTCTGGCGCTCTTCCTCGTGCTCGCGCGCGTGCTTCACCGCGGGTCACGACGGTCGGCCGCACGGTGGGCCGGCACCCAGGCGACCGCGCCGGCCCTGGGGCTGGAGCGACTGGACGAAGACGACCTGTACGCCGCTCTGGACTGGCTGGCCGCCGAGCAGCCGCGCATCGAGCGAGCCCTGGGCCCGAAGAAGCCCAAGGGGCTGGTGTTCCTGTATGACGTGACCTCGTCGTACCTGGAGGGGCAGCATAACGAGCTGGCGGCGCCGGGCTACAACCGCGACGGCAAACGCTTCAAGAAGCAGGTGGTGGTGGGCCTGCTGACGGACGCGCAGGGCGAGCCGGTGAGCGTGCACGTGTACGAGGGCAACCGCGCGGACCCGACCACCGTGGCCGACGCGGTGCACACGCTCGCCCAGGAGTTCGGGGGCGCGGAGGTCGTGCTGGTGGGCGACCGCGGGATGCTCAAAGGCCCCGAGCGTGAGTTGCTCGGGGCGAAGGGCTTCCGCTACGTTACGGCGTTGACGGACCCGGAGCTGCGGCGCCACCTGCGCGAGGGGACGCTGCGCCTGGAGGACTTCACCGAGCAGGTGGGCGAGGTCGCCGGGGACGGCGTCCGCTACGTGTTCAAGCGCACCGCGGCCACGATGGAGCGCCACCGCGCGCGCCGCGCGGATCAGCTCGCGCGCGTGCAGGCGAAGGTCGACCTGCGCAACGCGTACGTCGACGCGCGACCGCGGGCCGACCCGGCCGTGTCCGAGCGGCAGGCCACGCGCTGGTTGAACGCGTACAAGCTCGGGAGCTTCGTGAGCGCCAGGCGCGAGGGGCGCCGTGTCGTGCTAGCCGTCGACTCCGCGAAGCAGGCGCAGGTGCAGGCGCTGGACGGGTGCTACGTGGTCCTGAGCGACGTGCCGGCGTCCAAGGCGTCGGCCCAGACGCTGTGGGACCGGTACGGCGACCTCCAGCGGGTCGAGCGCGACTTCCGCACGTTGAAGACGGGGCTGCTGGAGCTGCGACCGATCTTCCTGCGCAAGGCGGGCCGGACGCGGGGGCACGCGCTGGTGGCGATGCTCGCCCTGAAGCTCACACGCGCGTTGGAACGACGGGTGAAGCCGCTGGGAATCACCGTGGCCGAGGCCCTCGATCGTCTGGACGGGGTGCGGCTGGTGTCCCTGGGTGCGCCCGAGCATGGGCTGTGGCGGCTGCCGACCCGGTGGGATGCGCCCCAGCGGGAGCTGCTGGCCGCGCTGCCGACCCTGCCGGCGCCGATGTTGTCTCTAGGAGGACTCTCGACGTAGCTCACAACTCCCCATGAACTCATGCGCGATTCGTGGGGACGTCTGCGCGCTCGAGGGGGGAAGATCCGTCAGAACGTCCCCGCCCGCTTCACGAACGTGACCCTAGGCAACGACTCGTAGAGTGCCCCCGAGAGGTCGAACTCCCCGCGGGGGTCCACCGGCCGACTCTCGACGGCGGTCCACATCTCGGTCTCCCCCTCCCCCACGGGCACGTCCGCGAGGTACTGCACGACGACCGAGAGCTCGTCGAGCACCTGGTTGCCGACCACGCGGTAGCCGGGGCGGGTGGTGCGGATCACGCGCACGGGCACCGCGGCCTCCAGCACCTTGGCGCGGAACTCGTCGAGAGTCGTCTCGTGGATGCGCATGGGATCGGTCCTTCTCGATCAGATGGGGAGCGACGGGCACCCCTCGCCGGGGGCCTTCGGAGTCGCAAGGTAGCTCTGCACGAAGGCGAAGGCCCTGTCGACCCGCGTGCGGTCGCCGGGGACCGTAGGGGCGACCGCGAGGAGGAGCTTGCCCACGGCCTCGACCACCGCCGAGCCGTCCTTCGAGTTGTCGGCGGGGCAGCGGAAGAACTCGTAGCTGGGCGGCGCGAGGTTCTTGAACGCCATCGCGCCCGAGACCGAGAGGATCATGTCGGGCAGCGCGAACGCCCCGAGGGCCGCCGCTTCGACGCTCCCCGCGGGCATCCGACCGCGCGCCGCGAGGCAGAGCGCGAGCCACTCACGGAGGCGCTTCGGGTACACAGGCGCCCCGTACGAGAGCAGGATCGTCTGCACGCTCTGCCCGGCGTCAGGAATCGCGAGGCGGAGCTTCCCGATCTGCACGAGCGCATCGAGAAAGGTCTGCGCGCTGCCCTCTCCGCCGGTGGGCGCGCCCGCCTCCCCCGGCTCGTCCGCAACGGCACCGGGTGGCCGTGCGAGGGCGCTCTTTACCTCCACCACCGCCCGCACCGAGTCGGGCACGACGATCGCCGCGTTCCCGACGCGCAGGAGCACGGGGAAGTCGAGGGTGTCGACGACCATGAGATCCGCCTGGGCGTTCGTGCGTCGGGGCATCCCGCTCTCGTCGAGTTGAGCGACCACGCCCGTCAGCACCTCGAAGCGGCGCGGCAGGAGCTCCGAGAGGAGCGCGCCGATCGCGCTCTCGCGCCCGGTGCCGACGAGCACGGGGTGGTCCGTGAGCGCCGCCACCATCTGCGCCTGCGCACGGAAGCGGGCGGAGAGCAGCGCCTGGAGCGATGTCTCGATCGGTCGCGTCGCCGCCACGCCGCGCACTCTATCACCCCGCGCCATCGTGGCCTCCGGCTTCATGTGCGCTTTCCGTCAGCGTCGCGCAGCTCGCCGTCGGCGCCGCACGCTGCGACCCGGTCCGCTGCCCGCACGATCCGCTCATCGATTGGCCTTGGGCGAGACGAGGTCCAGGAGTTCCGCCAGCAGGTGAAGCGCCCGCGCGTTGTTCCCCGTCCCCACTGCCGCCGCGATCTCGAGCACCTTCTCCCGGAGCTCCGCAGGGACGACGATGGGCCTCTCGACCCTCTCGGGATCGGCTCCCGCGGTAGCCAAACCGGTAGCCAAACGCCCGTCAGGCGTCGCTTCCTGTCCGAGCGCCCCTCCCGAACCCCTCGAAAATACGTCGTTTCGCGACAGCTCGCGACTCGTCGACGCGTTCGAGTCCCGTCCACCCCGCTAGAAGCCCCTGAGATCGCAAGGTCTCAGGGGCTTTTGCGTTTCGAACGCTCGTCGCGAAGCTACGCGCTCGCGTGACGCAGCCGCACGCGCATCGGCACGCCGCCCTTCGGACGCAGCGTGGCGTGCACCTCGGGCTCGACGGGCGCGTCGGTCACGAGCTCGAAGTCCGCGCGCTGGAGCAGCGTCGCGAGCACCAGGGCGCCCTCCATCAGCGCGAAGTGGTTGCCGATGCACACCCGCGGGCCGCCCGAGAACGGGATGAACGCGTGCTTCGACCGAGACGCCTCGGCCTCGGGCGTGAAGCGCTCGGGGTCGAAGCGCTCGGGGTCGGGCCAGAGGTCCGCGCGGCGGTGCGTGATGTACGGCGAGAGCACCATCACCGACCCCGGCGGCAGGCGGTAGCCACCGAGGTCGAGCCCGTCGCGCGCGTCGCGCAGGAACATCGGCACCGGGGGCATCAGGCGCAGGGCCTCTTTGAAGACGCGCTGCGCGAGGCCGAGCCTCGGGAGGTCTTCGTGGCGAGGGGGGCGGCCGAGCGCGTCGGCCTCGGCGCGCGCCCGCGCGTACACCGCGGGGTGACGCGCGAGCAGGTAGAGCGACCACGCGAGCGACGTGGCCGTGGTCTCGTGGCCCGCCACGAAGAGCGTCAGCACCTCGTCGCGCACCTGGCGGTCGCTCATCACGGCGCCGTCGTCCTCGTCCTGCGCGGTGAGCAGCCGGCCGAGGAGGTCTTCGCCGTAGGCCCCGCTCGCGCGGCGCTCGTCGATCATGCGCTGCACGCGGCGGTCGAGCAGCGCGACGGCCGACCGCATGCGCCGGTCGTCGTCGCCCCAGAGCAGCACCGGGCCGTGGAGCCGCTCGGCGAGCCCGCGCGAGAGCGCGCCGAGGCGCGCGGGCAGCGCCGGCGAGGCGCGCGCGAGCGCCTCGCGCAGCGCGATCTGCGCGATGGGGCGCAGCGACGTGACGCGCTCGCCCGCCCAGCGGATCGCCACCGTGAGCGCCGCGCCGATCTCGTCGGCCTCGGAGAAGGTCTCGGCGCCGAAGAGGGTCCTCCCCGCGACGCTCATCGCGATGCGCATGGTCTCTCGCGCGAGGTCGCGCGTCTCGCCGTCGCGCCACGAGCTCACGTCGCGAAGGGCGCACTCGACCATCGCGTCGCCGTAGCCCGCGATCTGCCCCGGCCGAAAGATCGGCGCCATGAGCCTGCGCTGCCTGCGCCAGAGCTCCCCGCGGCTGTTGAAGAGCCCCTCGCCGATGACGGGGTAGAGCACGTAGCGCATCAGCGCGCCCTTCTCGGTCGAGGGCGCGCGCTCGACGAGGGCCTCCTGCACGAGCGCGGGGTCGGTCACCACCACGGCGTGCTTGTCGAGCAGCGGCACGCGAAAGACCCCGCCGCCTCCGCCGAGCTCTCGCATGAAGGCCAGCGGGTCTCTGCGCAGCAGCAGCGTGTAGTCGAGGCGCGTGCGCGCCGAGAGCAGCGGGATCTCGTCGAACCCCCGGAGGCCGTGCGAGCTCATGGCCCACGACGGTAGTCCCCCGCGCGCGCCGCGCGATGCGCAGCGACGCGCAGCGCGTGTCCGCCTCTGACCACCCGCGACGAGGGAGCGCGCGGTCAGATGTGAACACCCCGTGGCCGTTCGTGGACACCGCCGGTGCACCGCGTTCGGCCACACTGCGCGGCATGCGCGCCGCGAGGGGTGATCGCGGCCCTGAAAGGATAGCGGATCGATGAACAAGTCCCTCGCGCGAGCCCTCGCGCAGCTCTGCGTCGCCGGCCTCGCGCTGCTGCCTGCCGGGTGCTCCGGCGACGGCGGCGCGCCGGCGCAGTCCGACGGCGTCGAGACCTTCGCCAACCCGCCCGAGCTCACGCCCGACGCCGACGGGGTGTACCAGCTCCGGTACGGCCCCGCGGCGGTCACCCTCGAAGGGCGGCGCTACTGCCTGCGCGCGTACAACGGCTCGGTGCCGGGCCCCACCATCCGCGTGCGGGCGGGCGCGGACCGCCGCGTGCGGGTGAACCTTCACAACACCTTCACGCGGGTCGACGGGCGCGAGGTCTCGGGCATGGAGGGCCACGAGGCCCCGAGCTGCCACGACTTCAACCAGACCAACCTGCACTTTCACGGCGGCCACGTGCAGCCCAACTTCGCCACCGTCGACCCCGCGCACCCGTGCACCGGCGACGGCTGCGGCCCCGACGGGAAGTTCTACGGCGACGACGTGCTCATCACCGTGCCCCAGAGCCGCTCGGCCCAGTACCGCTGGGACCTCGACGAAGATGGGCCCCACCACGAGGGCACGTACTGGTACCACCCGCACACGCACGGCTCGACGGCCATCCAGGTGGTCAACGGCGTGGCCGGCGCGCTCATCGTCGAGGGCCCGCTCGACGCCGAGCCCACCGTGTCCGCCACGCGCGAGCGCGTGATGATGATCAACGAGATCCCCTACAGCCACGCGACCGCCATGGCCATGCGCGACGGCGACGCGTGCAACGAGAACAACCTCTCGATCGACAACTTCCTCTCGGTCACCGAGGGCATGCCCATCGTGATCAACGGCCGCGTGCGGCCCCGCATGATCACCGCGCCGGGCCAGGTCGAGCGCTGGCGCATGATCTACGCCGGCACGCCCGACGAGATGGGCATGAAGCTCCACCCCGCCCGCGACCCGAACTGCAACGGCTACGACCCGCTGCGCCGCGTGGAGATGGTGCAGTACGCCCGCGACGGCATCACCATGCCTCACTACTACCGCAACGACACGGTGTGGGTGTCGCCCGGCTACCGCGTCGACTCGTTCGTGCAGATGCCCACGGCGCCGCAGACGCTCTGCCTCGTCGGCCGGCGCACGCACGACCTCGCGGGCAGCGTCATCGCGATCGTCGAGGTGCGCTCGGACCGCGGCGCCGCCACCACCACGCAGATGCCCGCCGAGTCGGTGGTCACCGCCCACGCGCCGCCCGTGACGTGGACGGGCAACGTCGACGGCGCGATGACCCAGGTGAGCTGCGAGTCGGTCACGCGCATCCACCAGCGCGTGGGCCTCCTCATGCCGCCGGTGCCCACGAGCTCGACCTCGACGATGTCGAGCGGCGGCGCGTGCGACCCGGCGCAGGGCCACGGCCCGCCGCCCTCGACCTCGGTGTGCGAGTGCCCCGCGCCCAACATCAACTGCCGCAACTTCGACCAGCGGCGCGCGAGGGGCTACCGCAGCGACCGCGTGGGCGTCGTGGGCCACAGCGAGAAGTGGGAGATCGTCGCGCTCGACGGCCACCCCTTTCACATTCACATCAACCCCTTCGTGGTGTGCCCCAACGATTCGAACAAGGAGCCCAACTTCGCCCACTGGCGCGACACCTTCTGGGTGCAGGTCGACGACCGGCCGCGGCAGGTGCTCATGAACTTCAGCCGCTTCACGGGCAGCTTCGTCACGCACTGCCACAAGCTCAACCACGAGGACGAGGGCATGATGGAGCGCGTCGAGCTCTGCGCCGAGGGCGACCGCGAGTGCCAGTGCCAGCGCACCGACGCGATGGGCCAGTGCGTGAGCCAGGCGGGCTGCCAGGCGGACGACCGCCAGTGCGAGTTCGCCGCCATGGTGACGGCGTCGTACCCGCGCCCCCTGCCCCCGATGCCCGCCCTCTGCGGCGGGCCGTGACGTTCACAGCCGCCCGGTGAACTCGCGCACGTGGCGCAGCACGGCCCTGATCTTCGGCACGTCGGAGAGCACCGACGGCACCACCACGCGGATCGGCCGGTCGCGCCCGACGAGCTCGGGCAGCACCGGCACCACGTCGCCCGGCTCGGTGCCGGGGTCGGGCATCATCGCGTCGGGCACGAGGGCGATGCCCTGCCCCGCGAGCACGCACTGACGCAGGAAGTGAATGTCGGACGAGACCAGCGTGGGCTCGACGGCGAGCGAACCGCCCGAGCGCAGCGGCCACACGCGCGCGTTCTCGCCGGGCGCCTGCCAGGAGAAGAGCTCGTGCGCGGCGAGGTCGTCGAGCGAGGCCGGCGCGCCGCGGCGCGAGAGGTAGTCGACGTGCGCGACGGGCCACTCGCGCACGCGCAGGAGCTCGTGCGAGACCCACGGGCCCGGCGGCGAGCGAGACCCGAGGTGCACCGCGACGTCGACGTCGTCGAGCAGGCCCCCGATGGGGTCGTCGCTGAAGCGAATGTGCACGCCGAGCCGGGGGTAGGTGCCGCGCAGCGCGGTGAAGAGCGGCACGAGCGCGTGCGGCGGCATGCCCGTGGGCAGGAGCACCCGCAGCACGCCCGAGGGCTCCTGCCCGATCTCTCGGATGGACGCGACGAGCGCGGTGGCCTCCTGGATCATCAGCCGCCCGCGCGTCACGAGCACCGAGCCCGCCTCGGTCGCCGCGATGCCCTGGCGCGTTCGGCTCAGGAGCGCCACGCCCGCGCGCGCCTCGAGCGAGTCGACGCGCCGCCGCACCGTCGCGCGAGGCATGTTGAGGTTTCGTTCGGCGCCGAGAAACGATCCGGTCTCGACCACCGCGAGAAACGCGCGCAGCTCCTCCAGGTCCACCGCGCGGATCGTACAACGGTTTCGCGCGAGGAACTACGCGAGGGCCCTGGCGACCACGACGACGTTGCCCTCGGAGTCGGTGAAGTACGCCGCCTCGTCGCCCCACGGCCGCGGGGCGCGCGGCGAGAGGCACCGGGCCTCGGCGCTCTCGAGCCTCACGATCGCGGCGTCGAGGTCGTCGACGGTGACGTAGAGCTCCGTGGCGGTGATGGCGCCGTGGACGACGCGCGCGGGCGCGACCCCGGTGTTGCGCGTGAAGCCTTCGCGCGCGTAGAGGCCGAGGCGCATGCCCGCGGGCAGCGCGAGCTCGACGTAGACCGGGGTCTCGACCGAGGCGCTCCACCCGAAGGCTTCGCGGTAGAACGCGACGGCGCGCGCGAGGTCGTCGACCGCGAGGATCACCAGCGAGAGGCGCGGGGGTAGCGGCGGTTCGGGCACGGCGGGCGAAGATACTCCCCTCGCCCGCGGTCTGCGAGGCATGCGCTACCTCGCGGCGGGCGCCCAGAGGGCCACGGCCGCGGCTTCGCCGGGCACGTCGACGCGCACCGCGTCGGCGCCCGCGCGCACCACGCGGTAGCGCCCGATCGAGCCGCCGTCGTCGCTCGCGACGAGCAGCGCGCCGTCGTGGGGCCCCGGCGCGGCGAAGGCCACGTCGGGGTCTTCGACGAGCGTCGACTCGGCGCCGCCCGCGAGGGTGCGGGCGAGGAGGGTGTTCGCGCGCGAGCCGTCGGTGCCCGCGCGGAGCGTGCGGTGGAGCGTCGCCGACGCGCCGTCGCGGGCGACGGCCTCGACGCGGCCCACGAGCTCGGAGGCGAGGTCGGTCACGGCGCGCGACTCGACCGCGACGCGGTGCAGGCTGGAGTGGGAGTTCCAGGGGCTCGTGGGCTCCTCGCTGTCGATGCGCGAGTACGTGACGGCGGCGCCCGCCGCGTCGAAGCGCACGCGGATCGAGAGCCCCCGCAGCGACGCGCGCTCGGTGAGGAAGCGCCAGCGGTGCGACGCGAGGTCCGAGAGCACGAGCTCGAGGCCGCCCGCGCGCGGCGCCGTGCTCATCACGAACGCGAGCCGTCGGCCGTCGGGCGACCAGTCGACCGCGGGCATCACGTACTGCCCGTTGGCGCTCGCGACGGAGCCCCCGCCGCGGTCGACGTCGAGCACCACGACCTCCGACTGGTCGGGCGCGGTCGACACCACGGCGGCGAGGCGCAGGCCGTCGGGGCTCCACGCGAGGTGGTGGATGCCCACGACCGTCCCGTCGCTCAGCGGGGGGACGCGGTCGTCTTGCGAGGGCACCTCGTCGGTCACGCCCGTGAAGTGGAGCTGGCGGCGCCCCGAGCCGTCGGGCCGCTGCACCCACACCGCGAGCCTGCGGTCGGCGCCCGGCGCGACGTACGCGACGCGCAGCGGCTCGTCGGTCTGCGGCGCGTCCGCGGGGACGTCGGGCGCGTCGCTCGCGTCGGTGACGTCGCTCGCATCGGACGCATCGGACGCATCGGACGCGTCGGTCACGTCGGACGCATCGGTCACGTCGGCGTCGGGCGTGGGGGCGTCGGGCCTGCCGAGGTCGGTGTCGGGCGCGTCGGGCGTGCCCGTGTCGCTCGCGTCGGCCGTGTCGTCGGGGAGGTCGGGCGCCGCGTCGGGCGTCGACTGCGAGGTCGACCCGCTGCACGCGGCGAGCGCGGCGAGGAGCGGGAGTGCGAGGCGCGAAGGGAAGGTCGTGCGCATGTCGTGGTCTCCGTGGGCGTCGGTCAGCGGCAGGCCTGGAGCCCGCCGCAGCCGTTGGTGAGGTACGGGAGCGTCTGGGCGCAGCCGCCCATGTCTTCGAAGGTGTTGGTCGCCATGAAGTCGGGCGAGGCCGCGCCGCGCCACCCGCGGAACACGCCGTGCCCGCTGCCGTGCGCGATGCGCGTGTCGCGCACGAACGCCGTCGCGGGCGCCGCCGTGAAGATGATCGCCGCCTCGTCGCCGCGCACGTCGCTGCACGTCGCGAGCACGCAGCCGCAGTCGTGGCCCGTGTACTCGAGGGTCACGTGCTCCAGGCGGTTCTCCGCCGCGGGCACGCCGCCGTACCAGAGGCCCATCCAGTCGCCGGGGCGCGGCGACGGCGCGGCGCTGGTCATCACGACGGGGCGCGCGGCGGTGCCGACCGCGCGCAGCACGCCCGACGCCGCGAAGTCGCCCGTGAAGTGCTCGACCTCGAGGCGCACGCCGGGGTGAAAGCGCATCACCACGCCGGGCTCGATCGTGAGCGTCGTGCGCCGCGGCGCGTCGCGCCCTCCCGCGCCGATGGCGAAGCGGTCGACCGCCGAGTCGCCGATGCGATAGGGCACGCCCCGGTCGCGCAGGGTGGCGTCTTCTTGAAGCCCGCCGCGGCCGTTGGCGCCCTCGGGGCTCACGAGCACCTCGTCGACGCGGTTGCCCGTGTACGCGCCCGAGGGGAGCGCGTCGATCGCGTGCTCGCCGATCACCACGGCGAAGGGCACCGCGTCGCCGCCCGAGCGCGTGACCGCGAGGCCCGTCGAGCCCGGCGCGAAGGTGCCCGCGCGGTCGGCGCGCACGCCGGGGCCCATCGACCCCTCGACCGTCACGTGGTCGACGAGCGCCACGGGCTTCGCGGGCGTCGCGCCGTCGCCGCGCAGCACGAGCGTCGCGTGGCCGTGAAAGCGGTCGCCGCCGCCGTCGGAGAGGCGCACGTGGCGCAGCGACGCGCGCGCCGGGTGCTCCACGGTCACCTGCGACCAGCGCGCGCCGCCGTCGCCCTCGAAGGTGATCGGGAGCTGCGCGGTGCCCTCGGCCACGAGGCGCGCGCCGGGCCGCGCCGCGGTGAGCGACGCGTCGCGCGCGAAGCGCACCCGCGCGCAGGGCTCGATCGTGAGGGTGACCCCCTCGCCGAGGGTGACGTCGCCGCGCACGAGGTGGGCGCCCGCCGCCCAGCGCTCGCTCTGCGCGATCGGGCGCGAGTGCTCGACGGGCGCCGACGAGGGCACCGGGCAGCCCGAGGGCGACGGGGTCTCCTCGGGCGGAGGGCCGCACGCGGCGAGCGGCGTGAGCGCGGCGGCGGCGAGAACGGAGAGGCAGAGACGGGTGTGTTGCATGAGCGCCCCGTTGAGCAACGCGCGCGCCACTCGTCACCGAGGGCTTGTTTTCAAGCGCTTCGAGCGGGGGGCGGGGGCCGCGTTGCGCCGACCCTGCTCGATTCGGGCCGCTGCGGCGCGACCCGTTCGGCTGTGTGATACTCGGCGCCCGCCCGTGCGCACCGGCCAGGTCATCGACGATCGCTTCGTGCTCGAGCGCCTCGCGGGCGCGGGCGGCATGGGGAGCGTGTACCGCGCGCGGGACCTCTCCACGGGCGAGCACGTCGCGGTCAAGGTGCTCGCCGAGGCCACCGAGCACGAGGCCCGCTTCACGCGCGAGGCCGAGCTGCTCGCGTCGCTCACGCACCCGGGCATCGTGCGCTACGTCGCCCACGGCGCGACCGCCGGGGGCCAGCGCTACCTCGCGATGGAGTGGCTCGACGGCCAGGACCTCGCCGCGCGGCTCTACGAGCGCGGGCTCCCCATGGCCGACGGCGTGCGGCTCGTGGCGCGCGTCGCCGAGGCCCTCGGGCACGCGCACGCGCGCGGGGTCGTGCACCGCGACGTGAAGCCCGCGAACCTCTTCCTCGTGGGCGGCGAGGTCGAGTCCGCGAAGGTCATCGACTTCGGCATCGCGCGCGCGGCGCGCGGCGCGGGCACGCGCACCGGGGCCATCCTCGGCACGCCGGGCTACCTCGCGCCCGAGCAGGCCCGCGGCGGCGCCGAGGTGGGGCCGCGCTCCGACGTCTTCTCGCTGGGCTGCGTGCTCTTCGAGATCCTCACGGGCCGCGCGCCCTTCGTGGGCGAGCACTTCGTCGCCGTGCTCGCGAAGATCCTCGCCGAAGACGCCCCCTCGGCGCGCGACCTGCGCGACGAGGTGCCGGCCGACCTCGACGCGCTCGTCTCGCGCATGCTCTCGAAGGACCCCGCGCACAGGCCCGAGAGCGGCGCTGCGGTGGCCGCCGCGCTGCGCGCGCTCGGCGACGTCGGCGTCGACCCGACGGGCGCGCCGCGGCGCGT
>JBDHVF010000003.1:0-34923 GCA_039809605.1 Polyangiales bacterium
CGCGCGCCGCCGGAGAGGTGCCCGAACTCCTCCTCGACGCCGTGGCGGAGCACCTGCTCGAGCTGGAGCGTGTCGCGATTCATGCGGAACGACGTGCCCGGCCGGATGATCTGAAGCAGCGGCATCGCCTCGCGGTAGACCGGCCCCATGAGCGTCTGCTGCGCCTCGCCGTAGGCCTGCGAGGCCGTCTCGCGCAGCAACCTCACGGCCCTCGCCTCGCGCTCGACGCGCGCCAGGTCCGCCTGTGCGGCGGCGAGCGCGGCGTCGGCTTCTGCGCGCTTGTCGTAATATCCCTCGCCGAGCCGCCCATCGAGCGTGCCCTTCTCGTGCGCGTACGACTCGCGCAGCGACTGCACCCGCCGCGTCACGTCGGCGAGGCTCGCGCGATTCCGGTCGCGGTCCGCCCGGCGCACCTCGGGGAGGGCCGCGTCGCAGGCACGCGCCGCCGCATCGTGGCGCGCGCGGAGCCGCTCGACCTCTGCCCGCGCACCTTCGGCGGCCCCGCGGAGCGCGCCGTCGGACGCGGCCGCCTCCTCCGCGCGAAGCTGCTCGGCGAGCGCGTTGCGCCGCGCCTCCTGCTCGATCCGCGCGCGGTCGGCCTGGACGAACGCAGCGCGCGACCTCTCCTCCTCGCCGCGCAGACTCTCGCCGCGCGCGTCCGAGGTGATGAGCTCCAGCCGCCGCGCATCCAGACGCTTCTGCGCCACGTCGAGCGCGACCTCGAGCGACGCGCGGGGCTCCTCGACGGCGTCCGCGGCCCCGACGCGAGCGCGGGTGCGCGCGGCCTCCGCGTCGAGGACTGCGATCCCGTCGGGGGCGAACTGCGCGAGGCTCTGCCGGTCGGATTCGAGGCGGGTCGAGACGGTCAGCCACTCGTGGTGCGCACGCCGGGCCTCGTCGAGGCTCGCCACGCCGAACGACTTCAGCTTCGCCGCGAGCTCCCGCTCGATGACCGGGAGTTCCACGTCGTGCGGCACCTCGCCGGGCACGACCTCGACGAACACACCGTCGATCGTGAGGTCGAACGGCTCGTGCAGCTCCTCGCGCCCTTCGAGGGCCTGCGCGATGGCGCCCTCGGCTGCGACGATGCGCCCTGCGAGGCGGCGCATCGCCTGCTCTTCGGCGAGGCACTGGCGGTCGAGGGCGTCGAGCTCGGCGAACGCCTCGGGGCGCACCAGGACGCCTGCAAGGCGCGCTTCGAGGCCCGCGATCTCGGCGCCGAGAGCGGCCGCCTCGTCCCGCTTGTGGCGCAGGTCGTCTGCCGCACACCTGGCGCGCGAGAGCTTCTCGGACAGCACGTCGACCCCCTGCGGGGCGCGGGCTCGTAGCGCCCGCTCGACGTGGGCGCGATCGGCCTCGAGCGCCACGCGGGCGCGGCTCAGGGCGCGCGCCTCATCGACGGTCGCGACGCCACGGGCCGCGAGCTTCTCTGCGAGCTCCCGCTGCGCCGCGTCCAACGCCTCGCCCGACGTCGTGGCCGCATCGCCCGGGTCGATCTCGATCTGAACCTTGTCGTCGATCACGAGGGTCATCGGCGCGGCGACGGGGCGCCGCACGTCGTTGCCCGGCGTGAGAAACCGCGTCGGCTCCCGCGCCCCGAACTGCACGCGCACGGCGGCGAGCGGGCAGACCGAGACCCTCACCGCCGCCGAAGCTTCGAGCGCGAGCATGGACTGCACCTTCGCGTCGAGCACGACGAGCTCGTCGACGCTCTCCTCGTCGAGGGGCGACGCCGCGAGTTCAGCTTCGACTCCCGAGAGGCGATCACGAAGGCGCGCGGCCTCGTCGCGCTGAGCCGCGAGCTCCGAGGCGCTCCGATCGAAGCGCTCGCACTCCTGCGCGAGCGCCGCGAAGCCCTGGGGTGCGAGGCCGTCGAGCTTCGCCCGACGCACGCCGGTCTCCGCGGACAGGCGCCGATGCTCCTCGGCGAAGGCGCGAGCCGCGGCGACGCTCCCGACTCGCGACGATTCGAGGCGAGCGAGGAGCCGCAGCCGTGTGGCGCGCCACGTGTCGCGGGCCTTCAGGAAGCCCTCGCGCGGCGGGTCGACGGTGAGCGCACCGAGCGCACCGAGCGCAACCGCGCGACGCGTCGGGATGGGAGTCTGCTCGGCCTCCGCCCCAGGTCGGGTCACGCGGAGTTGCGTCGCGTGGCGCGCGACGTAGTCTCCGTGCTGTACGCGGCGCGCCTCGAGCCCGGTGAGCGCCCGCAGCGCATCGGCGTCGGGGAGCGTCCTCAGGGCCTCCTGGGCCTCTCGGATCGCGCCCTCGAGCCGACGCGCCTCCTCGAGGCGCCCTTCGAGCTGCCGCAGACTCTCGCGGGCTCGAACGCGCTCCAGCGCGCTTCGATGCCCTTCGACCGCGTCGCGGAGCGCGTCGACGTCGCGTCGAATCGACGCGGCGGCCTCCGCCGCGGCCTGCCACGCGGACTGATGCCGCTGGTGTTCGGCGCGGAGCCGCTCGGTCACCTCGCCGCGCGTGCGCGCGAGCTGCTCCGCCTCGGCGAGCTCGGCGCGGCGCGCGAGGCGGTCGGCGTGTTGCTGCGTCACGCGCATGAGCAGCTCCTCACCGGCGCGGAGCGCATCGGCAGCCTCGTCGCGGCTCCGCTCGAGCGCGTCGCCCACGCGCACCGCGTCTTCGCATGCGCGGAGCAGCTGCTCGGTCTCGGCCGCCTCGGCCTCGAGCGCCTCGAGGTCCTGCTCCCTCTCGTGCAGTTGATCCGCGAGGCGGACCGTCTCCGTCTCCTTGTCCCGGAGCTGCTTGACCGCCTCCGCGAGCGCCTCGACGCGCCGCCGCTCGGCCAGGAGCTTGTCAGTCGCCCCTTGTTGCTTCGCCGTCCAGTACTTGTCGTGCTCCTCCTCGATGGCGCGCTTGAGGGCGACGCCGTACTCACCCCCCATCACGTTCCCGACGATGCTCCCGATGGTGCGCGAGAGCGATCCCCGCATATGGTCGCCCATCGTCTCGGAGGGCTCCTGGGTCGCGAGGGCGTCCTGGTTCACCCAGAGCAGCCCCCACACGCCCATGTCATCGAGGCTGACCTTCTTCGTCGGCTCACGCGCGTCGAGCCTGGCGAAGAGCCACGTGTCGGCGTCGTCGTCGCCGAGGTCGACGGAGCCGTCCTTCGCACGGATGCGGGCCATGCCCTTCTTGAGGAAGCGCTTTTCAAGGTGGTATTCGACCCCGTCGACCTCGAAGTCCACCTCGACGTAGGGCGAGAGCTTGCTGTTGTAGGGTTGCAGCGCGCGGACCGAAGAGTGGCCAGTCCCGTGCCGTTGGAAGAGCGCAGCGCGCAGCGCGCGAACGATCGACGACTTGCCGCACTCGTTGGGGCCGCCGATCACGTTGATCCCGGGGGACAGCTCGTCGAGGACGATCGCGCGCTCGCCGAGGACGCCCACGTTCTGCACGAGAACGCGCCTGAATCGGATGGAAGCGCTCATCGCGCGGCCCCCATCGGCGCGGTCCGCGTGTGCAGGTCGTGGAGCACGCGCAACGCCTCCTGGCAGTCCTCCAAGGTGTACCCCTCGACGCCGTTGCGGAGGCGCTCGATGACCTTGCCGACCCACCCCTCGTGCGGGAGCGTCGCGAGGTCGCCGTCGGTGAGGCGCACCGACAGGCGCTCGTCGCGCACACGCATGAATTTGAAGACCCCGCGGTAGCGCGGGATGAGCTCGTGCTCCACGCGAGCACGGAGCTGGAGGTCGAGCTGCCCGTCGAGGGTGAGCTCGACGAGCGCGTCGTTGCGGTTCGGGAGGTCGGCGAGCTGGCGCTCCAGCGCGGCGACGCGCGCCGCGGCGGCCAGCGTGGCCGCGATGCGGTGCCAGGTGAACTTCGCCACACGGTGCGCGGTGACCTTGGGCGGCGCCCGCGGCCGCTCGATCTCGACGGCGAGCACGTGCCCCGGGTCGCGCTCCTTGAAGCGCGTGGGCTCTGGCGTGCCCGAGTACCAGGTGCGCTCGTTCACGCGAAGGCGGCCGTGCCAGTCACCGAGCGCGAGGTAGTCGAGGCGCGCCCGCTCCGCGAGCCCCGCCGGGATGTCGTTGTGCACCTCGACCTCCTCGTCGCCGGCGAGCGCCTGGAGGATGTCGAGCACCCCGCCGTGCGCGACGCCCACGCGGATGCGATCCGAAGGGCCGACGTTCGGGCCAAGCCACGCGGTGGGGTCGTGCGTGTGCCGTTCGAGCAGGGGGCACGGGAACAAGGTCGCGTGCGGTAGGTCGAGCGGGCGCCGCTGCGAGAGGACCTTCACGTGGGCGGGACACTCGCGCGCCCACCAGTCCGAGCGGTAGAGCGCGTCGGGGGTGTACGGGTCATGGTTGCCGGGCAGCAGGTAGACCTCGCACGAAAACGCTCGCAGGGCTTCGAACGAGCGCTGCAAGGGCACCCGATCGAGCTGGTGGTGTTCGAACACGTCACCTGCGACGATGACGAAGTCGGCCTCCGCGTCACGCGCAACGTCGGCGATCCGTCGCACGGTGTCGTAGCGCGCGGCGCGCACCACGGCGCCCTCGTCGCCCGGAACGTATCGCGCGTGCATGCCGATCTGCCAATCGGCCGTGTGGATGAATCTCGTCCCCCGGTCCATCGGTCCTCCTGCGATGGTGAGCGGCGGAGAGACTCTCGCATCGAAGGTGAGGCGGCAAGAGGAACTCGTGACACGCCGCGGCGTCCACTGGCGACTGCGGCGTCCCATGACGCGGGTAACCGAAGCGACGACGGCAGGCGTTGCGACACGGCGTGCAGTCGTCGGGCTCGTCTCCGAACGCCCCCGCCGTCGCGCCCTCACTGTACGATAGCCCCCCTCGATTGGAGTCGCTGAGATGTCGAAGAAGAAGACGCGCGCTCGCACGAGAGCCATCGCGAGCCGGAGCCGCGCGGCAGAACCGAAGATCCCAGCCGCCATCGCGCGTGAGGTGCTGCGGCAAGCCGAGCGCGCGTGCGGCGACGTGAAGCACGCCGGGCTCATCGAGCCGTTGGGGCTCCTCGCGAAAAGCCTGCTCGACGCGGGGGATCTGCTGGAGGCCGCGGAGCACGCCGAGCGCGCGGCCGAGATCGCCATCGCGGCAAGGGACACGGGCCGCGCGGTCGAACTCGCGCTGCTCGTTTCGAGGATCCACCACCAGCGCGAGGACCTCGCGCCGGCAATCCAGTGGTCGCTCCGCGCGATCCTGCTCGCCCTCGCAGCGGGCGCCGACCCCGGCGAGATCGACCGCGAGCTCGCGCACTTCGGGCCCGTCATCGAGGAGCGCGCCGACGCGGGGCTCGAGCTGCTCTACCTGCAAGCGCGCTGGATGGCTGCGTTGGCGCGCGACGGGCGGAGCGCGCCCGAGACGATCGCGCGGGCGCTCACGCTGGCGCGGAGCCTCGCAAGGCTGGGCGAGGTCGCGCTGGCGATCCCCCGCTTCGAAGGGGCGGTGCTGGGCATCGAGGAGCGCAACGGCGTCGACTCGCTGGACCTGCCCGAGGTGCTGCACTCGCTCGGGCAGGCGTGCTTCAAGGCCGGCGACCACGCCGCCGCGATGCGGCACTTCGAACGGGCGCTCGACATCGAGACGCGGCGGCTGCCCGCGGGCGACCGTCGCCTCACGAAGTCGCTGGCGAATCTGGCCTCGGTCTGTGCCGAGCGCGCCGACTTCAAGCGCGCCGTCGCGCTGGGCGAGCGGTCGCTCGCAATCCTCGACGCGCTCCCCGACGCGCTCCCCATGGAGCTCGCCCATACCCTCAACAACCTCGCCACCGCGTGCGCGAGTCGCGGCGACCTCGCGCGCGCCGCGCTCCTGCTCGAGCGTGTCGTCGACGTGTCGCAGCGACTCCCGCGCGACGCGCAGGAGCTCTTCGCGGGGTCGATCTCGAACCTCGCCGTGGTGTACGAGCGCATGGGCGACCTCGCGGCGGCGCGACGCGCCTACAAGCGCGCCCTCGCGCTCACCGAGGCGTCGTCGGCCGAACGCGCCGGCACCGTCGTGACGATCCTGAGCAACCTCGGTGCGCTGCACATCACGGCAGGAGACCTCGACGACGCGCGCGAGGCGCTCGAGCGCGCCGTGGCCCTGAACGACGAGGTGCTGCCGCGGTCGCACCCGGGGCGAGTCGGCCCGATCAACAACCTCGCGTCGTTCTACAGCGAGCGCGGTCAGCACGACGAGGCCGCACGGCTGCACGCCCGCGCGCTGGAGATCGCCGAGGCCGCGTACGGGCCGCAGCACCCCTCGGTCGTGACGTGCCTGAACAACCTCGCGGGCGACCACGTCGCGCGCGGCGACCGGGACGGGGGGCTCGCGCTCGCACAGCGCGCTCTTGCGATCGCGGAGGTCGCGAGCGACTCGCCCCCCCACGGCGCCGCGGTGCCGCTCAACAACATGGCGACGTGGTTCCTCGAGTGGGGCGACGTCGCGCGAGCGCGACCGCTCCTCGAACGCGCGCTGGCCCTCTTCGACGGGGCCGACGCGGGCCGGGACCCTACCGCCGCCACGGTCATGTCGAACCTCGCCACCGCGCTTCTCGCCGAGGGCGACGCGGCAGGCGCGCGACGGCTGTTCGAACGCGCGCTCGCGGCGAGGGTCGCGGTGCTCGGCGAGGCGCACCTCGACACGGCCGGCACGCTCTGCAACCTCGCGAGCCTCGCCCGCGAGCTCGCGGAGCCCGAGGTCGCGCGGCGCTACTTCGAACGCGCGCTCCGCATCCTGGAGGCGGTCGGCGACGACGAGGACGTCGCGCGCATCAAGGGTGAGCTCCGCACGCTCGGCCGCGACCGCAAGCGGGCGAACTGAAATCGGCGCGGCGCTGCCTCCCCCGGAGTCCTATCCCCCCTCGGAGCCTCTGTCGCGCACGACCTCCTCGCCCTGCACACGCGCCCCGGCGGCCCAGAGCAGCCGATGGAGCGACGCCGGCGGCAATGGCCTCTCGTACACCTCGGCGATGCGCGCCTGCACGGCGGCGACGGTGGTGCGCCCGCCGCTGGCGTCGAGGCATTCGCGCACCAGCGCCCCGCGGGCAGGCGCGTGTGCGTCCCCCCACACCGCGAGGCCGACGGTCCCCTGCACGGTGAGTACGAAGCGGCGGTCGCGGCGCAACACGGAGCGAAGCGTCGGGACAGTCCAGCAGGCGTGATGGGCCGAGAGCGGTCGCACGCGTTCGAACGCCGCGTCGAGCCCCATGCCACGCCTGCGGGCGCCGAGAGCCGATGCGACGGCCTCGAGCGCCGCGTCGGCCGCCTGGCCTCCTCCTGGCAGGTCGCGCTCGGCGAGGCCCCAGCGGCCAGGCGCGGTCTCGACGAAGATCGGGCTTCGCAACGCGGCCGCGGCGGCGCGCGAGCTGCACCCGCGGCGGGCCTGCGCCCGCGCGCGGAGCGTCGCACCCGGCAGAGGATGCCCTGCATCCGCGAGGATCGCGGCGAACACCTCGCCCACGTTCACGCGCACGAGGTCGGCCTCTGGCAGCGTGAAGCAGTTGCCACCGACCGACCGCAGCCCACCGCTCTGCGAGAGAGCTGCTTCGAGCGAGCCGGGGGTCAGCCACGGCGGCAGATCGCGATCCCTGCGCAGCTCGCGCAACACCTCGAAAAGCTCGACGCGCGACCAGAGCCGGTCGGGGCCGTGCTCACGCATCCACCGAGCGCAGCGGGACGCGAGCCGCGGCGCCCACGCGGCGAAGCCCTCGAGGTGTTCCGGGAGCGTCACCATCCCCTCGGCGATGCGCACGCGTTCTGGGGGCAGATACTTCTCGAAGTGGCGGCCGAAGCGCTCCTGCAGCGTCTGGATGGAGACGGGCTCCGGGTTCGCGCGCAGGAGCGCGTCGATGCGCGCCCGCACCCCTCGGCGAATGTACAGGATGAGCCCGTCGGCGCCGCGCCCGACCAGCGCCTCGGCCCGCGCACGGAGCCAGCGCACCACGTGTTCGCCGAGCCGGGCGCCGTGGCGTGTGATGGCCGCGTCGAGCGGCCCGTCGTCGGCCGGCAGCGACATCGCCGCGAGCTCGGCGTCGAGCGCGCGCCACGCCTCCTTCACCGACGCCATCGGGAACGCCGCGACGTGCGCCACGCCGCCGAGATCGAACGCCGCGAAGCGCCCGTCGAGCAGGTAGTCGACGCAGTACGAGAAGGCATCGGGGGCCTCGACCGCGGCCCGGAACCACGGGTCGACGGCCGCGAGTTCCGCGGCCGTCAGGGCGCCGGAAGCCAGGTGCCCGCCGAGGCGCCGTGCGATGGCCTCCACCCAGCCGGTGTCTCTCTTCAGCTTGTGAAGCCCCCGCGCCTCGCGGAAGGCGATGCACTGACGCGTGACGCCGAGCCGTCGGCCGATCGCTTCCAGGGTGCTCGCCTCGCCGTGGAGGCCCGTGCGCTGCTCGAGGACCTCGATCGTCCTTCGATCGAGGATGGCCCAGCGTCGGCGCAACGCCGCGACGAGGTCCCCGTCGCGCTCAAAGGGGTCGATTGGATCGGAGGAGGCGTCGGGTTGCTTCTTGCGCCCCCGGCGCTTCGGCTCTGCGGGCGACGCGGCCCGACCAGCGCCGCGCGACGCCGTCCGATGACCGCCGACCTCTTCCCACTGCGCGCCCAGGAACACCGCGAGCGCCGCGCGCGTCTTCCGGATGGTGACCTGCCCGACGTTGCGCTCCTGGATGAGCGCGCGCGGGTCGTGGCGCACCAGCTCGCCCACGGTCTTGACCCCCTTCGTCTCCGCCCAGTTGTACATCCGCGTCGGGACCGTGAGGTTGCACAGCAGTTCCTCGAAGCGGGGATCGGTCGCCGGGAGGTCTCCCATGCCCTCCATTCTGCCCAACCTCGCGCGGGTGTCGAGCGAAGGGCGGCGTTCGACGACGCCGTCGAGAGCCCCGTGCGGTACGCTCGTCGAACGATGAACTCCCGAGCGCCCGACGACCCTCCGCTGGAGGTCATGGTCGACGCCATCATGATCGACGACGCGTCGCGCGACGCACCCTCTCGCGCCGCGCTGACGGGCTGTGACGAGCGTGCTGCCCGTGAGGCGCTCCTCGCGCGGCTGCGCCGCGGAGAGATGACGCTACGAGAGCGCGCCGCGGCGGCGATGCTCGCCGGCCGCCTGAACCTCATGGGCTTCGAGGGCTCGCTCGTCGCGGCCGCGAGCGACGCGACGCTCACCCGCTCGTCCCGAAGCTGCGCGGTCGCCCTGCTGATGATGTCTCCCTCGGCGGGTGCGCACCTCCGCACGGTCGAGCGCGCGGTCGGGGCCGCGACCTGGGTCTCACTCCACGACGAGAAGCTCGTGCTCGACCTCTTGCTGCAGATGCCCTCGCCAGGCGTAGCCGACGCGATGTGCAGGTCGCTCCTGGGGGTGCCTCCCGCGGCGCGCGCCGAGGTGTTCGCTCGCCTCGACCGGTGCCGGCGGGCGGCGGGGATGCCAGCGATCCTGGCGTGGCGCCGCGGGCTCGCGGTGCAGGAGCTCGGCGCCCTGCACGACGTGATGGCGGGCGCCGTGGCCGACGAGGCGGGCGAGGCCACGGGGGTCGTGCTCGAAATGCTATGGCGCGCGGCCGGCGACGGGGGCTTTCGCGATCGGCTCGCGCGCGTCGTGGCGCGGGTCGAGTCGCGGACGCTCCGCGGAGGCACGCGCCCGGCGCAGGGCTCCACGCATCGCATCGCGACGCCAGAGCGCGAGGCCCAATGGATGGTGTGCATCGCCCACCCGGGGCGCATGACCCTCGTGGCGCATGCGTGCGAGGCCGGCGATGCGCTCCGAGTCGACGGCGTGTTCGTGCTCCCTGCGGAGCCACGCGTGCAGGTCCACGGCGGGGATGACCCGATCACCCTCGACTATCGCGTGATGTCCCTCACCGAAACCCGCGATCACGCCGTGCTCCGAGCGAAGGCGATGTGCGCCGAGGGCGCGAGCCTCTCCCACAACCTGGGCCTCACGCTCTGTCTGCTCGACGGCCTCCCACTCGAGGCGCTCCCAGACCCGAGCGGCGCCTGCGCGACGTAGCGCTGCGCGGCACATCGACTGCGCTGGTACCCTACGTCGCGCGCCGCGCACGCTGCGCGGTGCGCTGGGGAATCGGTGCGCCGTCGCGCGAGATCGCCATCGCGCCGCCCTCCCAAAGCCCTTTGCACGCGCGCCGTCGTGAGTGGCGGCGTGCTGCGTGCAAGCGCCCCTGTGAACTCAACCTGCAAGAGTGGAGCGAGGCACGAGCCCGCGTCGGCTCGTTCCGCTCGATGCACCTCGCACGAGGGATGACGCGTGACTGCACAGAGCCTTCATCACACGCTGCTGAACCGCGCGAGCGAGCCCCCGCCCCCGTCCGCGGCGGCGTCTCACCCCCATCTGCGATCGTTGCTCGCTGCGACGCTCCTGCCGTTGCTCGCCTTCGCCGTGCAGTCGCTCCTGTGGAGGTCGATCGTCGCGCCTTTCACCTGGTTCCTCTTCTACCCTGCGGTCTTCATCAGCTCGTGGCTCGGGGGGTCGCCGGCGGCGTCGGCGCCACGCTCGTGTCGACCGCGCTCGCGTGGTGGTACTTCCTCCCCCCGGAGCGCACGCTGCTCAAAGAAGAGCCCAAGTACTTCCTGGCCGCCGGCGTCTTCGTCTCGATGGGCCTCGCGTTCGGCGCGTTTCACTGGCGGCTGCGGCGCGCGAAAGAGGCGAACGAAGCCGCCAATCGGATGCTCCGGCGAGCCAACGAGCAGGTCTCCCGCATGTACGAGCAGACGCGGGAGCTCGACGCGCTCAAGACGAACTTCTTCGCCGCCGTCAGCCACGAGCTGCGCACCCCGCTCGGCCTCATCCTCGGGCCCACCCAGAGGATGCTCGACGCGCCCGAGACGCCCGAGACCTCTCGTCGCGACCTCGACGTGATCGCCCGCAACGCCCGACTCCTGCTCCGGCACGTCAACGACCTGCTCGACGTGGCGAAGCTCGAGGCCGATCGGATGAAGCTCGAGTACGCCGACACGGACATCACGCGCCTCGCCCACTTCGTCGCGAGCCATTTCGAGGGGCTGGCGAGGGAGCGACGGCTCGCGTTCACCATCGACGCGCCAGCGGGGATGCGTGCGCAGGTCGACCCGGAGAAGGTGCGGCGCATCCTGCTCAACCTCCTCTCCAACGCGTTCAAGTTCACGCCCGACGGGGGCCGCGTGCGCGTGACCCTCCGAGACGCGGGGCGGGTCGTCGCCATCGAGGTGGCCGACAGCGGACCGGGGATCGCGCCCGAGCATCGAGAGGCCGTCTTCGAGCGCTTCAGGCAGCTCGAAGGCGGGGCGACGCGACGCCACGGCGGCACCGGCCTCGGGCTCGCCATCGCGCGAGAGTTCGTCGCGCTGCACGGCGGGACCATCACGGTGACCGACGCGCCCGAGGGAGGCGCGCTCTTCGTCGTCGGCCTGCCGCGCAGCGCCCCCGTGGAGTGCGAGGTGCGCGGTACGGCCGCCACGCCGGGCAGTGACGACGAAGCCCGGCAGGCCGTCGAAGAGCTGCGCAACCCACCGGCCGCGCCGTCACTCCCCGTGGGCGCCGCCGAGGGCGCGCGCGTCCTCGTGGTGGAGGACAACGCGGAGATGAACCGCTTCCTCTGCGAGAGCCTCGCGTCCCGGGGCTACCGCGTCACGGCGGCGTACGACGGCGACGAGGGGATCCGGCGGGCGCTCGAGGCGAAGCCCGACCTCATCCTGAGCGACGTGATGATGCCGGGGACCGGCGGCGAGCAGCTCGTCGCCGCCCTCCGCGCGCGCGCCGAGCTCGATCGAACCCCGATCGTCCTGCTGACCGCGAAGGCCGACGACGAGCTCCGCGTGAGGCTCCTGCGAAGCGGCGCCCAGGACTACGTCACCAAGCCCTGCGTGGTCGAAGAGGTCTGCGCGCGCGTCGGCAACCTGCTCGCCGCGAGGCGCGCGGAAGAGGCGCTGCGCGCCTCCGAGGCGAAGTTCTCGGGGCTCGTCTCGACCGCCGCCGACGCCATCGTCTCGGTCGATCACGACCAGCGGATCGTGATCTACAACGAGGCCGCCGAGAAGACCTTCGGCTGGCGGCGCGAAGAGGTGCTGGGGAAGCCGCTCGACGTCCTGCTCCCGGAACGGCTCCGGGCCGCTCAGGCAGCGCAGGTACGACGGTTCGCGGACGATCCCGCGACGACGCGCGCGATGGAGTCGCGGGCCAGCATCGTCGCGTTGCACAAGGACGGCCACGAGTTCCCAGCCGAGGCGTCGATCTCGAAGCTCGCGGTGGACGGCAGGTGGGTCTTCACGGTCGTGCTGCGAGACATCTCGGAGCGCAGGCGCGCCGAGGAGGCCCAGCGGTTCCTGCTCGAAGTCAGCACGGTCCTCGCCACGACGCTCGACTACGAAGAGACCCTGGAGCGCCTGGCGAACCTCGTCGTGCGCGACCTCGGGGACTGCTGCATCCTCGACCTCGTAGGGGACGACGGGAAGCTCCATCGGGTCAAGGCCGTCGTGCGAGACCCGGCGCAGCGAAGCATCGCCGACGCGCTCGAGCGCGTCGCCCTCGATCGAGCGCGCCCGCACCCCGCCTCGCATGCACTCGAGACGAAGCGCCCGGTGCTGGTGAGCGACGTGACGCTGGCGTACCTCCGGTCGATCGCGCAGAGCGAAGAGCACGCGCGGGTGCTCGGCGAGCTCGCGCCGCGCTCGCTGATGGCGTTCCCGCTCGTCGCGCACCGCGAACTCCAGGGCGTGCTCGGGGTGCTGAGCACGCGCGCCGGCCGCCGCTACGACGCCGCGGACCTGCGCCTCGGCGAGGAGCTCGCCGGCCGCGCGGCGTACGCCGTCGAGAGCGCGCGCCACTACCGCGCCGCGCAACGAGCCGTCGCGGCCCGCGACGACGTGCTGGGCGTCGTGGCCCATGACCTGCGAAACCCGCTCCACGCGATCGTCCTGCATTCGCAACTGCTCTCGCGCGAGCAGCTTCCCGATCGTCGCGCGCCGGTCGAAGCGATCCGCCGCGCGACGGCGCGAATGGACCGCCTCATCCAGGACCTGCTCGATGTCACCCGGCTGGAGGCGGGCCGCCTCTCGATCGCGCCCGCGCCCGTCGCCGCGGGGCAGCTCGTGTCCGACGCCGTCGAGGCCCAGCGACCGATCGGCGCCGCGGCCGCGCTCGACCTGCGGCTCGACGTCGAGCGTGACCTCCCCGAGGTGTGGGCCGATCGCGACCGGCTCCTTCAGGTCTTCGAGAACCTCCTCGGCAACGCCTTCAAGTTCACCGCGGCCGGCGGGAGCGTCACGGCCGGGGCGGCGAGGCGCGGCGAAGACGTGCTGTTCCGGGTGACCGACACGGGCGGCGGCATTCCCCCCGAGGACCAGGCGCACCTGTTCGACCGGTTCTGGCAGGCTCAAAAGACCGGGCGTCGTGGCGCGGGGCTGGGGCTGCCCATCGTGAAGGGACTCGTCGAGGCGCACGGCGGGCGCATCTGGGTCGAGAGCGCCGTCGGGCGTGGCAGCACCTTCTTCTTCACGATCCCGACGGCGGCCGCCGTGCGAGCACGGCAGGCGTCACCCGCGGCGTGCGACGCGTGAGCGCAGGCGAACGCGGTACACACCCAGGCAGCGTTGGAGAGCGATCGCTCACCTCGACGGGGCGTCGAGCACCTGACGCACCTTCTGGAGGAGCCCTGCGGGCGTCAGGGGCTTCTGCACGAAGGCCATCGCCGAGTCGACGACGCCGTGGCGAAGGGCCGCGTCGTCGGTGTAGCCTGACATGCAAAGCACGCGCATCGCGGGGCGCACCGAGGCGAGCCGCTGCGCGAGCTGCACGCCGCTCATCTGGGGCATCACCACGTCGGTGAGCAGCAGGTGGATCGGCTGCGGGTGCTGCTCGCACATGAGCAGCGCCTCGCCCGCGTTCTTCGCCTCGAGCACGTTGTACCCGCTCCTGCGCAGGATGCTCCTCGCCACCGTGCGAACCTGGTCGTCGTCCTCGACGAGCAGCACCGTCTCGCTGCCCGTGAGCCGCGTGATGGGGGCCTGCGACTCGGGCGCGGCCACGCGGCCGGCGTGGCGCGGGAGGTAGACCTTGAAGGTCGTGCCCACGCCGGGCTCGCTGTACACCCACACGTGCCCGCCGCTCTGCTTCACGATCCCGAACACCGTCGACAGCCCGAGGCCGGTGCCCTTGCCCTTCTCCTTGGTGGTGAAGAAGGGCTCGAAGATCCTGGCCTGCGTCTGCCGGTCCATGCCCACGCCGGTGTCCGAGACCGCCAGCATGACGTACTCGCCGCCCGCCACGCCGACGTGCGAGTTCGAGTACTCGCGGTCGAACACGACGTTCTTCGTCTCGACCGTGAGCTTGCCGCCTCTGGGCATGGCGTCGCGCGCGTTCACCACGAGGTTCATGAGCACCTGCTCGAGCTGCCCCACGTCGGCGAGCACCGCGTCGAGCCCGCCCGAGAGCCGCACGTCGAGGTCGACGTCCTCGCCGATCATCCGTCGCAGCATCTTCTCCATGCCGCGCACCACCTCGTTCACGTTGACGACCTTCGGCTCGAGCACCTGCTGGCGGCCGAAGGCCAGGAGCTGGCGCGCGAGCGCCGCGGCGCGCTCGCCGGCCTTGACGATCTCCTCGATGTCGGCGCGCAGCGGGTCGTTGGGCTTGAGGTCGGCCACGACGACCGAGCCCAGCCCCAGGATCACCGAGAGCAGGTTGTTGAAGTCGTGCGCGATGCCGCCGGCGAGGTTGCCGATGGCGTCCATCTTCTGCGCCTGCCGCAACTGCTCCTCGGTGCGGCGTAGTTGCTCCTCGGTGCGCTGGCGCTCCTCGAGCTCGCGCCGCACCGCGGCCTCGGCCCGGTGGGCGGCCTCGAGCGCCAAAGTGCGCTCGCGCACGCGTCCCTCGAGCTCGCGGTACAGGCTCACGTTCTCGATCGCGGTCGACGTGCTGTCGGCGAGTGCCTGGAGCAGGCTCACCTCGGCCTCGGTCGGCGCCCGATTCACCGCCCAGTAGTTCCCGATCGCCCCGATGGGCGCCTCGCGGCGGATGGGCACCATCGCGAGGCTCCTCACGAAGGTCGGCCGGTACGCCTCCGCGGGGATGCGCGGGTCGGCGTAGATGTCCTCGATCACCGCCGATCGGCGGTTGATCATCGACCAGCCGCTGATGCACGCCGACATCGGGAAGCGCAACCCCTTCCAGAGCGGCGCGATGGCGTCCTCGTCGGCGTAGAAGCAGAGGTCGCCGTCCCGAAGCACGAAGGTGGCCCCGTCGGCCCCCGTGAGCTCGCGCGCGGCGTGGCGCACGATGGCCTGCACGGCCTCGAGCGTCCGCGCGCGAGAGAGGTCCTGCACCACGGCGACGAGCTTCTCGATTCCCTGGACGTATGTGTCGTTCATGGCCGATTCTTGCCTCGCGCGTCGCCAGACTTGCAAGCAAGACGGCCTCGCGGGCGCTCCTGCCGCTCGTGCCAGACGCGACGGACCGCCGCTCTACGCGTCGAGCACCTCACGGACTTTTTCGAGCAACGCCGTGGGCGTGATGGGCTTCTGGAGGAAGGCGGCGCCCGAGTCGAGCATGTCGTGGCGGAGGACCGCGCCCTCGGTGTAGCCCGACATGAAGAGCGTCCGCATCTCGGGGCGCTGCCGTGCGAGGCGCTCGGCGAGCTGCCGGCCGCTCATTCGCGGGAGCACCACGTCGGTCAGCAGCAGGTGGATCGTGGCGTCGTGCTGCTCTCCGACGAGGATCGCCTCACCGCCGTTGGCGGCCTCGAGCACGTGGTAGCCCACGTGCCTCAGGACCGTACGCGCGAGCAGGCGCACCTGCTCCTCGTCCTCCACGAGCAGGACCGTCTCCGTGGCCCGTGCCGCGAGAGCCGGCGGGCGCGGCGCCGTGACCGACTCCGCGGGCGCGTCGACGGCGGGGAAGAAGAGCTTGAAGGTCGTACCGTGGCCGGGCTCGCTGTAGACCCAGATGTGGCCGCCCGACTGCTTGACGACGCCGAACACCATCGAGAGCCCGAGCCCCGTGCCGCGCCCCCTCTCCTTCGTGGTGAAGAAGGGCTCGAAGATCCTGGCCTGCGTCTCGCGGTCCATGCCGACGCCCGTGTCCGTCACGGCGAGCATCACGTGGGGGCCAGGCACGACCTCCAGGTGCGCCTCGGCGTAGGCCGCGTCGAGGTCCGCGTTGGTCACCTCGATCGTGATCTGACCGCCCTCGGGCATCGCGTCGCGCGCGTTCACGGCGAGGTTCATCACCACCTGCTCGATCTGCCCCGGGTCGACCTTGCACCGCCGCAACGGGCGCGCGGCGTGGAGCGTGACGTCCACGTCCTCCCCCAGGAGGCGACGGAGCATGTTCTCCATGCCCGCGACGACCTCGCCGAGGTCGACCACGCGAGGAGCGAGCACCTGCTGGCGGCTGAACGCCAGGAGCTGGCGCGTGAGCTCGGTGGCCCGCCGCCCGGCCTTCTCGATCTCCGCGAGGTCCTCCCGCACCGGATCGCCGGCGCGCAACTCCGCGAGCGCGAGCTCGGCGTAGCTCAAGATGACCGAGAGGAGGTTGTTGAAGTCGTGCGCGATGCCTCCCGCGAGGCGCCCCACGGCCTCCATCTTCTGCGCCTGCCGGAGCTGCTCCTCGGTCCGGCGCA
This sequence comes from Polyangiales bacterium, assembly GCA_039809605.1. GTDB lineage: Bacteria > Myxococcota_A > Polyangia > Polyangiales > CAISKJ01. The sequence continues at coordinate 16,561 of JBDHVF010000003.1, forward strand.
GCGACTCCTCCGCGCGCTCGCGCTCCGCGAGCTCGCGCTGGAGCACCGCCGTGAGGCGCTCGCGCTCGGCCTCCTCGCGCTTGCGCTCGGTGATGTCCATCATCATCCCGAGCACGCCCACGTAGCGACCGTCCTCGAAGACGGGCGTGGCCGCGGCGAGCGCCCACAGCGTCACGCCGTCGCGCCGGCGCAAGCGCACCTCGACCTGCCCGCTCGCGTGCTGCGACTCGACGCGCCCGGCGGCCGGCGCAGGCGCCGCGTCCTCGACGAAGGCGCCCGCGTGCATGCCCACGAGGTCGCTCGCGCGCCCGTACCCGAGCATGGCCGCCATGCGCGCGTTCGCGAAGGTGACCCGTTGCGACGCGTCGAGCACCCACACGCCCTCGCCCGCCGTCTCGAGGATCCGGCGGTGGCGCGCCTCGCTCGCTCGAAGCATCTCGAGCATCCCGTGGCGCTCGGTGACGTCACGGAAGTTGTGGACGATGGCGCCGACGGCCGGGTCGTCGAGCAGGTCGGTGGCGGTCGACTCCAGCCAGCGCCACGAGCCGTCGCCGTGGCGGACCCTGAACTCCAACGCGCGGCTCTTCGAGGGCTCTGCGCGTAGCGCGGCGAGCGCCGCGGCCATGGCGGGGAGGTCGTCGGGGTGAACGGCGCCGAAGCCGCCCACGCTCTCGCCTTCGGCCGCGCCGCCGAGGAGACGTAGCGCCGCGGGGCTGCGGTAGAGCGGCGTGCCGTCGTGCGCGGCCAGCACGATCCCGTCGCTCGATCGCTCGATCAGGGCGCGGAAGCGGGCCTCTGCGCGCGCGAGCGCCTCCCGCGAGGCGCGCTCCGCGTCGAGCAGGCGCGCGTTCGTGAGGGCGATCGCGGCGTGGTCCGCGAGGCTCCCGGCGAGCTCGGTTTCGCGCTCGTCGAGGGGGGCGGCGCCCTCGCCGTGCCGCACGACGCACAACAAGCCCATGCCCCTACCGTGAGCGCGCAGCGGCGCCGCGAGGGCGCTACGGACGCAGAGCGCCTTTGCGCGGGGTTGATCCTCGGAGGGGACACGAGCCGTGAGCTCCGCGGGATCGAGCGCGAGGAACGGAGCGCCCCGCCCGATGCGGCTGGCGGGTTCGACGGGTTGCAGGGCGTCGAGGGGCGCAGGGGCATCCGCCAGGGCCGCACGCAGGAGGTCGAGGGCGGAGGGATCGACATCGAACGCGGCCGCGGGCACGAGCCGTTGCTCGTCGTCCGAGACGAGGGAGATGGCGCAGAACCCGTCGAGCGTCTCGGCCGTGCGGCGGACGATGACGTCGATCAGGCGGCGGGGGTCCGTCGACGCCTCGGCGAACGCGCGCATGACATCGGCGAGCACGCGCAGCCGGTCGCCCGGGAGAGTGCCTCGGCGTTCGAATGAAGCGTCTCGGTGAGAGGACAGGTCGCTCATGGTGACGAACCTATCACCATCGCGCCTCACGACAGATCCCCATCGCCGTCGGCGATGGGGTCGCGAACTCGTGGGTGCGGTACTCAGCCCGCGATCGTCTGTCGAAGGGCGTCGACCAGCTCGAACGGCGTGAACGGCTTGGGCAGGAACGCCGTCGCCCCGTCCGGCGGCTCCGCGAACAGATCGCCTGACGACACCAGCACCGGCAGCGCGGGGTGATGCGCACGCAGGTGCCCCAGCACCTCCTCCCCCCGCACGTTCGGGAGCCCGAGGTCGAGGTACACCGCCCGGAACAAACCGTCGGCCACCGCGATCACCGCGAGCGCCACGGTACCATCGTTGACGAGCCGAACGTCGTACCCGGCACGCGTGAGCACGCGGGTCACGAGCCTTCCCACACCGGGATCGTCCTCGACAACGAGAATCGCCTCACTCTTCGAGCCGCCGTCCACGAGGCCGCCGGACAGAGCAAGAATGGAACCCGTGGCGCACGGCTCGAAAAGTCCCGGGACCGTGCGCACGTCGTGGAAGCGACGCGCTCCATGCGCGCGGCCCCGTGCGGCATCGCGCAATCATTGCCGGCGCTGGCGTCGAAGCCGTGCGCCCGGGTCGGCGTCCGGGCGGCCGCATCACCCGTGGCGCGTGGCCGTCCTCGGGATGTCGAACGAGAACGTGCTGCCTCCCCCGTCGCTCTCCGCGCGGATCCGTCCGCCGTGCGCCTCGACGATCGCTTTGCAGATGGCGAGGCCGAGCCCGGCGCCTCGACGGTCGGACCTCGCGCTCTGCCAGAAGCGATCGAAGACGTGGGGCAGTTGCTCCGCGGCGATGCCCGGCCCGGTGTCGGTCACCCGGAAGACGATCTCGTCGCCGCGCGCGGCGACGCCCACGACGACCCGGCCTCCTCGCGGCGTGAACTTGAACGCGTTGCCGATCAGGTTCTCGAGCACCTGCATGAGCCGGTGCGGGTCGGCCCAGACGTCGAGCAGGTCGCTCCCCTCGGCGAGCGCGAGCTCGATCGACGACGACGCCGCGGCGGGCCTCTGCACCTCGACCACCTCGGCGAGCAGCCGCCGCGCGGACACGCGGACGCGCTCGACGGAGAAGACCCCTGCCTCGATCCGCGCCACGTCCAGCAGATCCTGGATCATCCGGTTCGCACGCTCCGACGCGCGGAGGATGATCTCGACGTCCGCGCGCTCCTCCTCGGACGCCTCGCCCCGGCGCCGGCGCGCGAGGACCTTCGCCGTGAGCTGGATGGCGCTCAGGGGGTTCCTGAGGTCGTGCGCGACGATGCCCAGCACCTCGTCGCGCGCGTGGATGGCCTGCCGGGCGGCGCGGTAGAGCCTCGCGGCGTCGAAGGCGAGGGAGGCGCGGTGGGCCACGTCCGCGGCGAGGCGCACGTCCCTCGGGCCGTAGCGCCGACCGGGCGTCGAGGAGACGAAGAGCAGCGCGCCGAGCAGCTCGCCCCGCACCAGCAACGGCACGGCCATGAACGACTCGATCTCGAGCGCGCGGAGCGCCTGGGCGTGCTCCTCGCCCTGGGCCATCGCCTCCAGGAGCTCGGTGGTCACCTTCTCGACGAGCGTCGCCTGCCGCGTGTCGAAGACGGACTTGAACAGGTGCGGCCGCATCCGGTCGAGGGGGATGCTCTGGAGCACCTCGGCGACCGGCGCCCTGGCCGGGTCGCGGTGGGCCACCCGCAGGCGCCGCACGCGCTCGCCCTCGATGATGTCGACGAAGCAGCAGTCGGCCAGATCGCGCACCGCGAGCTCCGCGATGTTCGTGAGCGTCTCCTCGTAGTCGAGCGTCGCGGCCAGCACCGCGCTGACCTCGGCGAGCAGGCGCTGCTCGCGCTCCATCCGCTTGCGCTCCGCCACGTCGCGCAGCACCACCAGGAGCGCCTCGCCGCGGTCGTCGAGCTTCGAGATGGCCGCCTCAGCGGGGAACTCCTCGCCGCTCTTGCGCAACCCGAAGAGCTCGGGGTGGCGGTCTCCCATGCGAACCGAGGCCACGTCGCCCGCGCCGAACGCGCGCACGTGCGCGCGGTGAGCCCGCCGGAAGCGCTCGGGGAGCAGCACGTCGAGCGGCTCGCCGAGCACCTCCACCCGCGACCACCCGAAGATCTCCTCGGCCGCGGGGTTGAAGCCGACGATGCGTTGCCGTGCGTCGACGGTGATGATCGCGTCCGCGGCGATGGCGACGAACCTCTCGAGCCTGTCCCGTTCGACGGCCCCGGGCGTTTGCGCCCGGACCTTCGAGCGCGGCTGCTTTCGCGGTGGCATCGATCGATTCAGCGCGCGATCATCGTGAGGCCGATGGCGGTCAACACCATGGCGAACATGGTGACAGGCATCACCAGCACCCAGCCAAAGCTGGCGTGCTGCTCGAACCCCGTGGCCGACCGAAGCGGGGTGCGCGAGCGGGCCTCACGATCGTCTCGAACCGGCGCGTGCAGAGGTGCGGCTTCCATGGAGAACTCCTTCGTGCGCCGGTGGATAGGCATGAGGTATGCCCCACCCTGCACATCCGGCGCGCTCACGATCCGTGCGTCGCGCGACGCACGTATTGGTGCGCAGACGCGCCGGTCGCGCGCACCGTGTACACACCGACGCATGGCTTACGGGCCGCGAAACGCGCACACCGCGTGGATGATCGCCGGGTCCGAGGCTACCGGAGCCGCCGCGCCACGCCGACGCTCGCGAACAGCCCCATGAGCGCCGCGGCCTCGAACATCCGGTCGGGCGATGTCGCGCCCGTGAACGTCGCGAGGAGCGTCGTTCCACCCACCGCGAGCAGTCGCCGATCGAACGCCAGCAGCGAGGCGAGCGCGACCGCCAGCGTGGCGTACGTCCGCGCGAGCGCGCCGCGCGCCTCGATCACGAGCAGGATCGCCAGAAGCGCCATCGACACGACCGCACGGCCCCACGCCGAGGCGCACGTGTAGAGTTCCTGTGCCTCCGAGCGCAGGCGCGCGACCTCCGTGGCCTCGCGCGCGAGCTCCTCGCGCAGCCGTGAGACCGCGCCCGCGAGCTCGGGCGGCGCGGGGTCGAGCTCCGAGAGCAGCGCCGCGGCGCCGTCGGCGTCCCTGCGCGCGAGCTCATGGCGCACCATCCACTCGGTCGCTTCGCGCCGCCCCTCGAGGGCGCGGGGGTTGTCGCACCACGCCTCGAGGGCCCGACGAAACCCGAAGCTCGCCTCGATCCAGAGCCCGCGCGCGAGGGCGTGCTGCGACCCCGGGGTCAGCGCACGCAGGGCGTCGAGGTGCTCGAGGGCGGCGTCGGTCCGTCGCTCCGACGCGCGGTGTTCTTGAAAGGTCGCGAGCGCCTCGGCGAAGGCCCTCGCGTCGGGCACGCGCCGCGCAGAGTCCCTGCGCATCGCGCGGTTGCACAGCGCCGCGAGCTCGGGCGGCACGTCGGCGGGGTATTCGAACGGCGCGGACTGCTGCACGCTGCGAAGCACCTCGAGGAGCGTCGCGCCGTGGTGGCGCGCGTGCCCCGTGAGCACCTCGTGGAGCATCGCCCCGAGCATGTACACGTCGGTGCGCGCGGTGATCGGCTCCGCGCCGGGCGTGAGCATCTCGGGCGCCATGTAGCCCGGCGTCCCCCTCGCGTGCTGCGCGCCCGCGTCGGGGCTGCCCTCGGCGCAGGCGATGCCCCAGTCGAGCACGTACACCTCGCCGGAATCCCCCACCATCACGTTCGAGGTCTTGAGGTCGCGGTGCACCACGCCGCGGCCATGCGCGAAGTGCACCACATTGCAGATCTTGCGGAGCACGTCGAGATGGAACGACAGCCGGTCGGCTCGCACCTTCGTCCACGCGCGGTGCGCGGGGTCGCGCACGAGCTCGTGCCACACCACGCCCGACACGCGCCGCATCACCAGCACGGGCAGCCCGTCTGCGCCGACGCCGAGCGCGTGGACGGGCACGATCCCAGGGTGCTCCAGCGAGCCGGTGATCCGCGCCTCTTCGACCAGCGCGCGCACGGCCGCGGGGTCGCGCTCCCGCACGGTCTTCACGGCCACGTCACGCGCGAGTGATCGCTGACGGCAGAGCATCACCACGCCCATGCCCCCGCCGCCCAGCGGCCGCTCGGCGACGAGATCCGCCAGCGGCGCGGGCTCGTCGCCGAGCGCGAACGAGATCCCCGGCAGGCCGTTCGAGGGCGACGGAGGCCGCGCGTCATCGGGGATCGGGGTCGTTCGGCACGCCCCGTCGTTCGGTGTGGCGTCGTGCCGTGAATCGAAGTCGTGAAGAGTCGGCGGAGCGCGCATCGGGTGCTCGATGGTTCGCGAGGAGCTTCCTCGGTGTGGCGATGGAGCGGCGGGTGAGAGGCGCCTTGGAGCAACGCGCCCCCGCCTTCGGTACGGCTCGGAAGGAGACGCGAGATGCGGGGATGCGCCGGGGGCTACGGGGTGACGGTGAGGAGGGCGCTGCGGTCGGTCGACGACGCGGCGCACACCGCGCCGATGCAGGCGTCGACGCGGGCCTGGCCCGCGGAGAGGGCCGTCACGAGCCCGCGCAGCATGCCCGAGTCGACCGACACGACGCCGGCGCCCGAGACGTCACGCGCGGCCCACACGGTCGAGGCGTTGGCCGTCACGTCGTTGGCGGTCATGTCGGTGTAGTGCGCGATGGCGCGCATCTGCGCGACGTCGCCCACGCGCAGCGAGGCGGCCGAGGGCTGCACCTCGATCCACGCCAGCGCGGGCGCCGTCACGGCCACGGCGATCGTGTCGCTCACCGTGCCGACCTGCGCGGTGAGCAGCGCCGAGCCCGGCGAGAGCGCCGTCACGAGGCCCTTCACGGCGCTCGCGACGTTGGGCGCCGACGAGGCCCACGAGGCGCGCCCGTCGATGCAGTAGCGCCCCGCCGCGCCGAAGTCGCCCATGAGCGCGAGCTGCGCGGCGTTGCCCACCGCGAGCGCCACGGGGTCGGGCCCCGAGGGGTTGATGGTCATCGACGCGAGCGTGCCCGAGGCCACCGTGAGCGCGAGCGTCGCGCGCAGCGAGCCGAAGGCCGCCGTGAGCGCCGCGGCGCCCGCGGCGCCCGTGGTGACCTCGCCGCGGTGGCCGTCGGTGTCGTTGACCGCCGCCGTCGCGGGCGCGTCCGACGACCACGTGGCCGACTGGGTGAGGTCCCGCTGGGAGCCGTCGCTCAGCGTGCCGATCGCGCGAACGACGGTGAAGAAGCCGCCCGAGGGCGCGCGGAAGCCCGAGGTCACCCACGACGCCGCGTCGTTGCGGTCGCGGCACGCCCCCGCCGTGTCGAGGCCGCGCACGGTCAGGGCCGTGACGACCGCGGCGGTGACCGCGAGGGGCCCGGAGCCCGAGATCGACCCCTGCGTGGCCGTCACCGTGGTGGCGCCCACCGCGAGGCCCGTGACGACCCCCTTCGACGACACGTTCGCGACGGCGGCGTTGCCGACGCCCCACGAGTCGATCGCCTCGGTGATGTCGAACGCCGTGCGGTCGGAGTAGGTGCCCACGGCGCGCATCTGGAGCGAGAGGTTCACGGGCACCGACGGCGCCGCGCCCGACGGGCGCACGGCGAGGCTCGCGAGCGCGGCGCCGTTCACGTCGGCCGTGAGCGAGGCGCTGACGGCGCCGCGGCAGCCGACCATCGTCGCGGCGATCGTCGCGCGGCCGACCGCGCGCGCGATCGAGATCGCGTTCGCGGGCGCGGGCATCGCCGCGGGGTTCGAGCTCGTCCAGCCGACGAGGGCCGTGACGTCGCTCGACGCGCCGTCGGACCAGCGCGCCGTCACGCCCCAGCGCACCGGGACGCCCGCGGGCACGCTCACCTGGCCCGGCGAGATCACCAGCGCGTCGACGCAGCGCGAGGTGATCGCCGCCGTGGTCGCGCCCACGACGCCGCCGATGGTGGCGCGCACGGCCACCGAGCCCACCGCCGAGGGCGTCATCAGGCCGCGGTCGTAGGACCCGTTGGAGATCGTCGCGAGCGACGAGTCGCCCGTGCTCCAGACCGCGGTGTCGGTCACGTCGCGGGCGCTCCCGTCGGAGTACACGCCGCGCGCGTGGAAGGCCACGGGCACGCCCACGCCCGTGACGGGCGCGACGGGCGAGACCTCGATGGCGCTCAGCGTGGCGGCGTTGACCGTGACGCTCGCGCCGCCGACGCGGCCCGAGAGCGTGGCCGTGACGGTCGCCGAGCCCGCGGCCAGCGTCCGCGCGAGCCCCTTGGCCTCGGGCGTGTCGACGACCGAGATCGTGGCCGGGCCGCTCGACGCCCACGCCGCGAGGTGGGTCACCGCGCACGCCCGCGTGCGGCCGGGCACGCTGTAGGTCGCCTCGGCCGAGAACCACTGCGTGAAGCCCACCGGGAGGTTCACGCTCGGCGGCGAGACGCGCACCGTGGCGACGGTGGCGGCGTTGACCTCGAAGTCACGCGCCGCGCTCACGGCGCCGAGGGTCGCGGTGATGACCGCGGCGCCCGGCGCGTTGGCGCGCACCAGGCCGCGCTGCGAGGTGCCGCCCACCGACGCGATCGAGGGCGCGTTCGACGTCCACGACACCGAGCCCGTGATCTCGCGCAGCGCCGGGTCGTCGGAGTAGCGGCCGTACGCCCAGCACTGGACCGTCACGCCCGCGGGGTAGCTCGGGCGCGCGTCGGAGCCGAAGTTGCAGCCGCGCGCGTTCGGGTCGCTGGCGCAGTCGACGAAGACCTCGGTGAGCACGCCCGAGGTCACCGTGAGCGCGGTGGTGGCGGTGAAGGTCGGCCCGCGGCCCGGGCACGCGGTGCCCGCCACGGGCGTGACCGTCGCGGTGATGGTCGCCGCGCCGCCCGCCACGGGGTTGATGAGCGCGATGGGCGTGCCCGTCGGGTCGGCGGCGTTGCCCACGGTGGCGACCGAGAGGTCGCTGGTCGACCACGCGGCCGTGACGGGCGCGCGCGCGCCGTCGGAGCGCAGCAGGTACGCCGTGGCCTCGACCATCACCCCTGCGGGGCTCGAGAGCGCCGAGGGCACGACCACGAGGCCGTTGACGCACGTGCCGCTCACGGCGCCCGCGGAGACGGCGCTCACCGTGCCGAAGGCCGCGCGCACGTTCGCCGCGCCGGCCCCCGTCGCGCCCGCCTGCGCGAGGCCCGAGGGGTCGACGGTGAGCGAGGCGGGCGCGGTGGCGGCGGAGGTCCACGCGACCAGCGAGGTCATCGGGCAGCTCCCCGCGAAGCCGTCGAAGGTGCCCGCGGCGCGGAAGGCGAGCTGCGAGCCCTGGGGCATCGTCCAGCCCGAGGCCGGGGCGATGTCGATGCGCGTCAGCGCGGCGGCCGCGGCGGTCACGGTGACGGCGGGGCTCGCGACCGAGCCCACCTGCGCGACGAGGTGCGCGGCGCCCGCGGCGCGCGCGCTCACCACGCCGGTGGCGGCGTCGACGGGCAGCGCGTCGGCGTCGCTGCGCCAGGCCGCGCGGCCCGCGAGCGAGGCCGTGGAGCCGTCGGAGTAGTAGCCCGTGGCGACCATGGGCACGGCCACGCCGACGGGGTACGCGCCCGCGCCGTCGCGCCCGCACGAGAAGCCTGGGTCGACGCCGGCCTCGATGCGCACGAGCGTGCGGCCCGAGACCGTGGCGGTCACGCTCGCGTCGAGGCGGCCGAGGCCCGCGGTGATCACCGCGACGCCGTCGCCCGCCGCGCCCGCGGTGACCCTGCCCGCGCTCACGGTGGCGACCGAGGTGTTGGAGCTACGCCACACGGCCACCGAGGTGACGTCGTACGACCGGCCGTTGCTGTAGGTGCCCGTCGCGGTGAGCGCCACGGTCTCGCCGCGCGCCATCGCGAACGCCTGCGTCGGGAGCGAGAGGCCCGTGAGGGTCGCGCCCGAGACGGTGAGCTCGAACGCGCCGCGCACCGTCCCCTCGCACGCAAGGGGTGCCTGCACGGCGGCGGCGACGGTGGCCGAGCCCATGGCGTGGGTGCGCACGAGGCCCGGCGCGCGGGGCGAGGCGGTCGGGGCGCTCGACGAGGTCCAGCTCGCGTCGGCCGTCACGTCGCGGCGCGTGCCGTCGCTCATGGTGGCGGTGGCGACGAAGGGCACGTCGATGCCCACGGGCGCCTCGGCCGAGGCCGTGGTGAGACGCAGCTCGCGCGCGCAGGCCGAGGTGACCGTCACGCGCGTCGTGGCCGAGAGCGTGGCGTAGAAGACCTGCACGTCGGCGTACGCGGGCGCCGCGGGGCTCTGCGCCGCCGTCACCACGCCGCGCGTGCCCGCGGCGTTGCTCACGGTGGCCACCGCGTCGTTCGAGGTGGTCCACGTGGCGCCCGCGGCCTCGGTCACGTCGTACCAGACGCCGCCGGGCAGGCACGCCGCGTCGTAGAACGCGCGCGCATGGAGCGCGGTCGACGTGCCCCGCGCGAGGGTGACCGCGGCGCCCTGCATGATCTGCACGCGGGCGAAGCGGCAGGCGGTGACCGCCACGGTGACGAGCGACGAGCGCACGCCGCCGAGGGTGGCCTGGAGGTACGCGGGCTCGGCCGCGACGCCCGTGACGAGGCCACGCGAGCCCGCGGCGTTGCTCACGGTGGCGCCGCCGGTGACCGTCCACGTGACCTCGTTGGTGATGTCGCGCGTGAGGGGCGCCGACACGCCGTCGGAGTACGTGCCCGTGGCGCGCGCGTACGCCGTGAGCCCCACGGGGATGGCCGTGGCGCCCACCGACACGTCGATGCGCTGGAGCGTGAGCGCGGTGCTCACGGTGAGCGTGGCGGTGCCCGAGACGGCGCCGCGGCGCGCGCGCACGGTCACCGCGCCGGGCGTCGCGGACGCGGCCGTGGTGGCGAGGCCCGGCGTCGCCGGGAGGTTGCCCACGGTGGCGCGGGTGGTGTCCGAGCTCTCCCAGGTGACGGCGCGGGTGATGTCCATCGTGGTCGAGTCGGAGAAGGTGCCCGTGGCGGTGTACTGCTGCGAGGCGCCGCGGGCGACGGTGGCCGACGCGGGCGAGACCGCGATGGCCGAGAGCGTCGCGTCGGTGACCCGCAGCGCGGCGGTGGCCGAGACGGCGCCCGCCTGCGCGCGCACGACGGCGGCGCCCGCGGCGACGCCCGTCGCGAGGCCGCGCGAGCCGGGCGCGTTCGAAACGGTGACGACCGAGGCCGCGTCGGTCGCCCACGTGACCGCCGCGTCGTCGGTCATCTCGCGCGTGCGCTGGTCGGAGAAGCGGCCGATGGCCCGGAAGGCCACGGTGAAGCCCGCGGGCACCGAGGCCGACGCGGGCGACAGCTCGAGCGAGACCAGCGTCGCGGCGCTGACGTGCACGGGCACGGTCGGCGAGACCACCGCGGGGCGCACGCCGTCGTTCCACGTGGCGACGATGCCCGCCACGCCTTCGGAGACGCCCGTGACCTAGCCGCGTGTGTCCGCAGCGTTCGAGGCCGTGGCCACCGCGGGCGCGGTGCTCGACCACGTGAGGTTGGCGTTGGCGGTCACGTCGAGCGTGGCGCCGTCGCTGAGGTAGGCCGTGGCGGTGAACGCGTGGGTGAGCCCCACGGGCAGGTCGGGCGGCGCCGTCGGCGTCACCTCGACGCGCTGGATGAACGCGCCCGTCACGGTCACGTCGGCCGAGCCCGAGAGCGCGCCGAGGGCGGCGCGGATCGAGACCGGGCCGCCCGCGCGCAGGCCGAGCACCTGGCCGAGGCTCGACACGGTGGCGACGCTCGCGTCCGACGAGGTCCAGCCCACGAGCGAGCTGATGTTCTGCGTGCTGCCGTCGGAGTAGCTGCCCATCGCGGCGAACGACACGGTGCCGCCCACGGGCACGGTGGCGCTCGCGGGCACGACGGCGATCGAGCGCAGCGACGCGGCCGTGACCACGAGCGACGCCTCGCCGCGCACGGCGCCCACCTCGGCGCGGATCACGGCGGCGCCCGCGGACACCGCGCGCGCGACGCCGTCGCTCCCCACGGTGGCGACCTCGGGCGAGGCGCTCGTCCAGGTCACGCCCGTGTCGAGCGCGTGGTTGGTGCCGTCGGAGTAGATCCCCGTGGCGTGGAAGGTCACGGTCGTGCCCACGGCGGCGCTCGCCGCGCGCGGGTCGACCTCGATGCGCTCGAGCGTCGCGGCCGTCACGGTGATCGTCGCGGTCGCGTTCGAGCCCGAGTAGCTCACGGCCACGGTGGCCGTGCCCGCGCTCACGGCTGTCACGACGCCGCGCGCGACGGTCGCGACCGAGGCGTCCGACGAGGTCCACGCGGCGCTCGAAGTGACGTCGACGGTCCTGCCGTCGGCGAACGCGGCCATGGCGCGCAACGCGCGCGTGGCGCCCATCGGGAGCGAGGCGCTCGCCGGGTCGACCGTGAGCGAGGTGACCACCGCCGAGGGCAGCACGGTCACCTGCGCGGGCGCCGAGGTCACGCCGCCGAGCGCCGCGGTGACGGCGGCGGTGCCGGCGGCGTTGCCCGCGGCGCGCACGCTGCCGCGCGCGTTGGCGCTGTCGACCGTGGCGACGTCGGGCGCGCTCGACGCCCAGGCCGCCTGGTCGGTGATGTCGCGCGACGTGCCGTCGTCGTAGGCGCCCGTCGCGCGCACGCGCACGACGTCGCTCGAGCCCGCGTGCAGCGTCACGCTCACCGGGTCGAGCGCGATCGAGCGGAGCTTCGCGCCTGGCGACTCCTCCTCACACCCGGTGAGCAGCCCCAGCACGACCGCGGCGGTCAGCAGGGACCATAACCATTGCCATTTCGAACTCATCGCAGACCTCCTCCGGCGCGAGACGGACGTCGGCCACCACGGGCGGCCTCGAGGCCGCCCATCGCGTTCGGCGCAGCACCGGCGTGCGCACGCGGTCGTCCCGGCGTTCCGCGGCGACCGTGCATGGCAATGCACGTGCCGCTTCGAGAACGTGGCCCGCGTACGTGGGCGCGTCGCTCGCGGGCGCCACGACATGGAGCAGCGGCCGGGCGCGTCTGGTATGTCGCGGGAGAGCGACGCTCCACGCACCGACGTGGCGCCCCGCCTGCGCGGAGCCCGACGCATGAGCAGATCGTTCACGATGACGCGCGTGCGCGGCGCCGCCGACTCACGTGCACCGGAGGTCCCACCGCGCCTTCGGGGGGTCGCCGAGACACGTGGCGGCGCGCCGTGGCGTACGGCTTGCTTGCGCTGCGCGCGGATCGCTCGACACGCGTCGTCGTGCAGCGGCGACCCAGGAAGCGGTGATGTCGAGCAAGCTACGACTGCGCATGGCCGGATCGCGCACCGACGCATCCGCGGAGCACGCCGCGGCCGCCATGCCCCACGTGTGCGAGCGCGAGCGGGCCGAGATCGAGGCGTCGATGCGCCTGCACAACGCGCTGCACGCGAGGCTCCTGCACGAGATGAAGACGCCGCTGTTCGACATCTCGCTCAACGCGCACGTGATCGAGCGGCTGCCGGCGGCCGCGCCCGACGCGATCGCGCGACGGAGCGCGTGCGCCGCGGAGATCCGCGAGGCGCTCACGCGAGTGAACCTCCTCGTCGCGTCGCTGCTCGACGTCGACCGCTTCGGCGCGGGCGGCTTCGCGATGGACCGGCGGACGCACGGCGTGGCAGAGATGGTGGACGTGGCCGCCGAGGCGGTGCAACCGCTGGCGAGCGCGCACCGAGTCGCGCTCTCGACGCGCGTGCGCGAGGGCGTGCGGGGCGTGGCGTGCGACTACCCCCAGATGGTCCGCGCGCTCGCGGCGCTCATCGCCAACGGCGTGCGGAGGACGCCCGAGGGGGGGCGCGCGCAGCTCGTCGTCGCGGACACGGGCCTCTCGATGCGCTTCACGATGCGCGACGGCGGCGCCCCGGTCGACGACGACGAGCTCGCGCGCATCACGACGCCGAACGACGAGCGGAGGCCCCTGCCGCCCGGGCTCTCGATCACGAGCCGCGTGGCCGCGCTGCACGGCGGCACGCTCAAGGTGCGCTACGACGAAGACGGGGACGTCGCGTTCGACCTCGTGCTCCCCTCGACGCCGCCCCCGCGGTGAGCCACATCGGCCAACGTTTCACGAGGGCGGGAATCGCTCGTCGAGGCCCGCGAGATCCACGGCTGTGGATCAGCCGTTCAGCGGCGCAGGCGGCGCGGCGGGCCTAGCCGGAGCGACGGGCTCCTCGGCCGCGCCGTCGCCGCTCGGGGCGGTGCGCACGGCGCTGCGGAGCGCGGGGAGCAGCTCGTCGGCCCTCGCCTTGCCGAAGGCGATGGAGGCCATCACGAGGAGGTGGTCGTAGCGCTCGGTGACGGCCGCCGCGAACTGGTCGCGTAGCACCGCCTCGGGCGGCCGCGCGGTCGAACCCTTCACCGCGCCCCCAGGACGGATCTGCTGCACGAGGATGGTTCCCAGCTCCTCGACGCGGGCGAACTGCTCGGCCGTGAAGGGGTGCTTCCCCGCGAGGGCCGTGGCGAACTCGTCGAACATGCCTGCGATGGCGACGCAGTCCTGCGCGCCGTCGAGCTTGCCTGTGCCCGCGCGCGCCGCCTGCACGCGCTCCGCGGGCACGAGCTTGAGGAGCGGGTTCGCGGCCACGGTGAGGTAGTCGAGCATGAGCGCGCGCCACGGCGCGGCCTCGGCGTAGAGCCGGTCGATCTCGCCCTGCGAGAGCTTCGCCGCCGGCACGCGCGACGACGCGAACTCGAGCCCCATCACCATCGACGGCAGTTCGAACACGTCGCGCAGCCTCGGGCGCCGCATCTCGTCGAGCACCTTCGGCAGCGCGGGCGTCAGCGTCTCCAGGGCCTTGTTGACGTTGGCGAGCATCACCAGCGGACGCCCCGTGAACACCACGAGACCCTCGGTCGCGACCCGCTCCGCCTCGGGCTTGAAGTGCTCGAACGCCTTCTTGGGCGTCATGTCGGTGAACGCCTCCGCGCGCGCCCGCCGGATCACCTCCTCGGCCGGCAACTCCGCCGGAGCCGCCGCCCGCACCGCCGTTCCCGCCGTCTTCTTCGTCCTGCTCATCCTCGACGCCTCCCGTCTCGCAGGGCCAATGGCCGACTCTTGGCCGCGCCCACATCACGATCGCACGCGGCCAGAGCGTTCGTGAAGCGCAATCGAGAGACCCGGCGACCGGTTCGTGCGCGTTGCGCCGTGACAGAGGCGGTCCCTTCCCCTCCTCGCGTGGTGTTGCTGGGTTTGCGAGACGGTGCGCCCGTCCCCCCGTCGAGGGAGGCGCTGACGCAGAGGCGGCGCACCCGTTGTCCCGTCAACGAATGCGTCGACGCCGAAGCGGTGCGCCCGTGCTGGGGTCGACGGAGCCGTCGCCCCGAAGGCGGTGCACCCGCCCGCGGGTCGTGGAAAACGTCGCCCACGGGGCGGGGGCACCCCGCGCGGTACTCCCGGCACGAACGCTGCTCTGTCACCCACACATGCCGCCTCCGGCTGCGACCGATGAGACCGAGAAGCCCGATCAGAAATCCACACGGGCCAGGTCATCACCTTCGCATTCGGAGGGTGATGCACGAGACCTCGGCGAGAGCGCCGAGCTGACTCGCATCGCCCGTTGGGGTTGGGCGCCGCTCGTCGCGGGCTGCGTCGTCATCACCATGACCATCGTCGCGGCGTGGGAGTTCGCGATGGTGCGCGCGGGGTTCGCGCCGACCGCGCCCAAGGTGCGAGCGCTGCTCGCGTTGCGCGCGGTCGTGACCTCGACCCTCCTCGCCGCCTGGGCTGGCTACTATGTGCTGCGCCTCCGGCGGCGCGTCGAGGCCGAGAGAGCGCGCACCATCGAGGAGCGCCACCGGCTCGCGCTCCAGGAGGAGCACATCACGCAGTCCGAAGGGCTCGTCGCGTACGCCCGCGTGCTGGCGCACGAGGTCCGCGCACCGCTCCATGGCCTGCACCTCAGCGCGAAGGCGCTGGGTCGCGCCACGCGCATGGAGCCCGAGAAGGCGCAGCGGTACATCGGAACCTGCACCGAGCGGATCGAGGCCGACGCGTCGCGCCTCACGGCCCTGGTGAACGAGTACCTCGCGGCCTCCCACGCCATGTCGCCCGACGCGCCCCACGAGCCCGTCGACCTGACCGCGCTCGTGCGCCACGTCGCCGCCTCGCTCCGCGTCGACCCTGCGATCGCGCAGGCGCCGTCGCTCGACCTCGCCTCGGGCGACGTGCGGGTGAGCGGCAATCGAGCGAGGCTCGAGCGGCTCGTGCGCATCCTCATGGAGCACGCGGCGCGCGCCTCGGGCGACGGCCCGGTCGTCGCCCGGCTGGAGCGCGAGCGTGAGCACGCGCGCCTCACGATCACCGACACGGGGCCACACTTCGTCGACCCTGCGAACGTCTTCCGGCCGTTCCACCCCTCCGAGCGCGCGGGCGCGGGGCTCGCTCTCGCGGTGGCGCACGACATCGTCCGGTCGCATGCTGGCGAGATCCGCGCCGAGAACCTCGAGGGCGACCGGGGCGTACGCTTCGAATTCCGACTGCCGCTGGAGACGTGGCCATGACCCGCATCCTCCTCGTCGACGACGACTCCTGCGCCGTCCAATCCCTGCAAGCGCTGTTGGAAATGGACGGCTACGAGGTGCGCGCCACCATGTCGTCGGTCGAGGCGCTCGAGCTCCTCGGGCGCGAGCGCTTCGACGTCGTGGTGACCGACCTGGAGATGCCCCGCGTGCACGGCGTCGAGGTCGTGCGCGCGGCGATCGCCGCGAGCCCCGCCACGCGCGTGTACGTCGTGAGCGCGTACCAGGGGTCGGCCGTGTGCAAGCAGGCGGTCGCCGCGGGCGCGGAGCGCGCGTTCACCAAGCCGCTCGACTACGACAAGCTCGTCGCCTGCCTGCCCGCCGCCTGAGCGCGGCCCCGCCCCCTCTCACCCGCGGGCCGCGGGGAGGGTGAAGAAGAACGTCGTGCCCACGCCGGGCGCGCTCTCGACCCAGACCCTGCCCCCGTGGGCCTCGACGAGCTGCATGACGATCGAGAGGCCCAGGCCGGCGCCGCGGCGGTCGCGGCGGTCGCCCTGCCAGAAGCGCTCGAAGAGGTGGGCCTGCTCCTCGTGGGGGATGCCCGGGCCGTCGTCGACGACCCGGAAGCGCACCTCGCGCCCCGCCGGGCTGGCGCCCACGGTGATCCGCCCGTCGTCGCCGGTGAACTTCACGGCGTTGCCGATGAGGTTCGAGAGCACACGCAAGCCGCGGTCGAGGTCGACCATGACGTCGCCCGCGCCCTCGTCCACGTCGCTCGCGAGCGTGCGATCGCCAGCCTGCGACCGCTGGGCCTCGATCGCGTCGGCCACGAGCCGCTTCGCGGAGTAGCGCCGCGGCGTGATGGCGAGCGTGCCCGCGTCGAGCTGCGCGACGTCGAGCAGGTCTTCGATCATGCGGTTCATCCGGTCCGCCGCGCGGACCATATGCTCCAGCCCGTGAGGGTCGAGCTCCCGCCCCCGGCGCTGCGCGTGCTGGAGCATCTTCGCCGACAGGGCGATGGAGTTGAGCGGGTTTCGCAGGTCGTGCGCCACGGTCCCCAGGACCTCGTCGCGCGCCCGGGTCGCGCGCTGCGCGGCGCGGTAGAGCCCGATGTTGTCCACCGCGATGGCGATGCGGTGGGCCAGCTCCTCGGCGAGCGCCATGTCTCGCTCGTCGAAGCGCCGCTCGGGGTCGGCCGAGAGCAGGATCTCGGCGCCCAGCACCCTCTGTCGCGCGATGAGCGGGATGGCCACGTACGACTGGGGGTTGATCTGCGCGAAGAGCCGGCGGTGCTCCTCATCCTCGGCGAGGGCGGCGAGGTGCTCGCGCGTCACCTCGGTCTGGAGCTCGGACCGTCGCGCCTCGGTGAGCCGCAGGAGGAGGCGGGGCTTCGCCGGCTCGGGCTGGCGTCGCCGGAGCTGCTCGGCGACGTGCTGCTGGGAGGGGTCGGCCGTGGCCACCTCGCGGTACAGGAGCAGGTTCCCATCGCCGTCGACCACGTCGAGCACGCACCAGTCCGCGACGTACTCGACGACGAGCCGCGCGACGCCCGAGAGCATCTCCTGGTCGTCGACCGCGCTCAGCAGGAGCTCGCCGACGCGCGCGAGGAAGAGCTGATCGCTCGCGCGGCGCTTGTGCTCGGTGATGTCTTCGAAGAGCACGACCCCGCCGAGACCGTCGCCCGAGACGTCGCGCACCGGCGCGGCGCTGACGAGGATCGGCACCCGCGTGCCGTCGGGGCGAACGATGAGCAGCTCCTCGGCGGCGAACTCCTCGCCTCGGGTCAATACCCGGGTCGAGGCCAGCTCCTCACGCGGCAGGGGCGTGCCGTCGGGCAGGCAGATCCGACCGAGGTACTGACCGCTCCCCTTCTCGGGGTCGATCGTGAGGCCCATCAGCGCTTCTGCCCGGCGGTTGGCCTGCACCCGCCCCGAGCGGTCGAACACGAGGATGCCCATCGGAGCGGTCTCGATCACGGTGCGCAGCCATGCGTGCTCGCTCTTGATCTGGCGGAGCAGCTGCTCCCGCTCCTCCGCGGCGCGCTGGCGCTCGGAGATGTCGCGGATGGCGACGACGAGCACGGTGCGGCCGTCGACCTCCAACTTCGAGATCGAAGCCTCGGCGGGGAACTCCTCGCCGCCCTTGCGGCGCCCGACGATCGCCGCGCGCTGGCCCATGCGCCGCGTGCCGACGGGGCCGCTCGCGAAGGCCCGCACGTGCTCGTCGTGGATGACGCGGAAGCGCTCGGGCAGGAGCATCGACAGGTCGCGACCGAGCACCTCGTCGCGGGGGTAGCCGAACAGCTGCTCTGCGGCGTCGTTGAAGAGATCGACGCGAAGGTTCGCGTTCGTCGCGATGATCGCGTCGGCCGAGAGCGAGACGATCCCCTCGAACAGCGGATCACCCGCGCGCCGCTCCGGCGTCTCGGTCGACGACGACCGCCCACTTTCGGAAGGTGCCATTTGTACCTCGCGCGGATACGTAAGCAGGGATCCGCGGGTCGCTCGCGCAGCGCTTCGTTTGCCGCGGTAGATACCGTCACGGTCCGGCGACGTAGGCCC
>JBDHVF010000004.1:0-31655 GCA_039809605.1 Polyangiales bacterium
CCACGAGCCGCAGGTGCACCTCGGGCGCCGACGGGGCCGTGGTGCGCGGCACGAGCTCGCTCGAGTACATGCCCGCGTGGTCGGGCACGAAGCGCACCGAGAGCTGCCGCGACCCGCCGCCCGGGATGCACAGCGGATCGGTCGCGACGGTGAAGTGCGTGTCTTCGGGCGCGACGGGCGTGACGGCCATGGTGGCGGTGCCGGGGTTGCGAATGGTCACCACCTCGCGGCCCGAGAGCCCCGGCCGCACGCGCCCGAGGTCGAGCTCGAACGGCGGCGTCACCTCGGCGC
The DNA here is from genome assembly GCA_039809605.1 of Polyangiales bacterium. Taxonomy (GTDB): domain Bacteria; phylum Myxococcota_A; class Polyangia; order Polyangiales; genus CAISKJ01. The sequence goes on from JBDHVF010000004.1 coordinate 292, forward strand.
CCGGCAGCGAGAGGCGCACGTTGCGGTCGACGCTCACCTGCTGCTCGGTGCGGCTCGCGAAGGGGATGGCGTCGGGGTTGAGCGAGTCGCGTCGGCGGATGCCCAGGCCCGGCACGGGGTAGTCGACCTCGATGCGCAGGCGCAGCGCGCCCACGTAGCGAAGCGCGCCGCTCCATCGCGTCGGCAGGTCGGCGTCGCCGTTCGAGGTGGCGACCACGCGCGCCTCGGGCGACATCGCGGTGATGCTGGTCATCGCCTGCGGAAAGGCGATCTCGATCGTGCGGATCGTCGTGGTGAGCTCGTAGCTGCCGTAGATCCAGTAGTTCACCGCGCCGAAGGTTGTGCTCAGCGTGTCGGCGCGCAGCAGCCGCTCGTGCGCGGTGACGGTGACCGCCGTGGGCGCCGGGTCCCACGCCCACGGCGTGAACATCGACGTGCCGCGCTCGTTGCGGTCGACGCCCGCCCACATGGGGATGGGGATCATCCACTCGCTCCCGAGCAGCCGCAGCCAGAACTGGAGCCGCAGGCCGTACTGCACCGTGAGGTGCCCGCCGTTGGGGTCGCCCGTGGCCGTCGCGGTGAACGCGGGCGGCCACCGCAGGTCGAGGTTGCCCGGCATCGCCCAGTCGTAGTCGCCGAGCAAGAGGAAGTTGTACCGCAGACCGAGGTTCGAGCTGCCCGCCTCGCCCGAGAAGCCCGGGCCGAAGTCGACCATGCCGCGCTGCGAGAAGTTGAGCCGCGAGCGCGTGGTGGCCGCGGCGCACGAGGGGTCGTCGGCGAGCGCGGGCGTCGCGGCGCAGAGGGCCGCGAGCGCGACCGCGGCGGCGAGCGGACGTCGGGGGATCGGGGCCTTCCTCACGACGTGGGAGCCTATCAGCCATCGCCCGCGCAAGGAAACGGGCGCTACGATGAAGCCGCATGCACGAACCGCCCGCCGTCGATCCCCCGCCGGGGCCCCCGTGGGACGCGCCCATCGAGCGCTGCGCGTTCGCGTGCATCGACTGCGAGATGACCGGCACCGACCCCGCGCGCGACGCGCTCGTCGAGGTCGCGGTGCTTCGCGTGGTGGGCGGACACGTCGCGGCGACCTTCGAAAGCCTCGTGCGCACCGAGGTGCCCTGCGACCCCGCGGCCCTCGCGCTGCACGGCATCGGCCCCGACGCGGTGGCTCTGGCGCCCTCGTTCGCCGAGGTCGCGCCGCGGCTCTGCGAGGCGCTCGACGGGGCCGTCGCGGTCGCGCACGGCCCCGAGCTCGACGTCGCGTTCCTCGACCGCGCGCTCGAGGCCGCGGGCCGCCCCGAGCGGGTGCGCTTCGTGCTCGACACGGTCACGCTCGCGCGCCGCGCGGTGCACGCGCGCACCTACGCGCTCTCGTCGCTGGCGGCGAGGCTCTCGCTCGGAGAGTTCCGCTGGCACCGCGCGGCCGACGACGCGCGCGCGACGGCCGCCCTGCTCGCGCACCTGCTCACGGTCTATCGCCCCGCGACGGCCCGCGAGCTGTGGGACGTGCGCGTCGGCCAGCACGGGCCCGTGCGCGTGCGCGCCTCGCTCGACGCGCTCTTCACGAAGCTCGCGGGCACGGGCCGCCCCGTCACCCTGCTGGTGAGAACGCCGGGCCGCGACCCGTGCACCCTGCGGGCCCGGGTCGAGCGATGGACGCGGCCGCACCTCCTGCTCGCGCCGGGGGTCAAGGGTGGCCACGGCCTGCGCATCCTTCGGGCCGATCGCGTTCTCGCGGCGCGCGAGGGCTGACGCGCCGGGGCGCGCTTGAAGCCCGCGCCGGGCTTCAATACAGTCGCACGACGATGCGCGCGAACCACTGCTCGGGGCGTTGGGTGTTCGTGGCCGCGGTCGTGTCGGCGTGCGCCGCGGGCGACGCCGCGCAGGCCCCGCCCCCCGGCGCGATGGACGCGGCCGTCGACGACGTAGACACCCCCGACGTCGCGCCCCCCGACGTCGCCCCCGACGTGCCCGCGCGGTGCGGCGACGGCGTGTGCTCGGCGGGCGCCGAGACGTGCATGACCTGCCCGCTCGACTGCAACCGCTGCCCCACGTGCGACATGGCCCCGAGCTGCACGGGCGCGCTCGCGGTGCCGCTGTCGACCATGCGCCTGCCCACGTGCGACAACGCCATGGGCGACTCGCTGCGCACCAACTACGCGTGCGGCACCGACCTCGGCGCCGCGCCGTCGTCGACCTCGTGCGCCGACCCCCAGCTCCGCATCCGCGTTCGCGAGATCTCGATCCAGCGCGGGTGGTTCGACCTCGGGAGCAACCTCTACTGCGTGATCAGCGCCGAAGACGGCATGCACTCGGAGCTCCTGCTCGTCACGCCGCACGAGGTCGCGGGCAACCAGCACACGACGACCATCAACCTCCGCCCGAGCGAGGGGGCGCTCTGGGGCCAGGGCGACCTCTACCGCAGCATCGCGAACATCACGATCACCTACCAGTGCTACCTCGCGTCGAACGGCGCGACGGCGCAGCACGTGCTCGATGACATCGCGGGGCGCGCCGCGATGGTCTCGCAGCACGCCGACGGGTACGGCTGGGTGTTCGGCACCGTCGCGGTGGTGAGCACGATCCTCGGCAGCGCCCTCGGCACGTCGCGCGACACGAAGATCCTCGACGTGCAGCAGACGATCGCGGCGGGCGCGCTCCTGCCGCTCACCAACGGGCGCAACTGGGAGATCCGCGCGCGTCGCGGCGATTCGAACCTGGTGCTCGCGAGCTCGTCGGACCTGCGCCTCACGATCGAGAGCTGGGGCTGCGCGGGCGTGCGCACCGTGGCGCCCTGAGGGGCTACTTCGTCACGAGCGTGACGGGCTGCCCGTCGGGCACGTGCCGCATCGACACCGAGTTGATGCAGTAGCGCAGCCCCGTGGGCGCAGGCCCGTCGGAGAAGACGTGCCCGAGGTGCCCGTCGCACCGCGCGCACCGCACCTCGACGCGCTCCATGCCGTACGAGGCGTCGCGGTGCTCGGCGAGGGCGTCGGGCGAGACGGGGCGCGTGAACGACGGCCACCCGGTGCCCGACTCGAACTTCTCGCCCGCGCGAAACAGCGGCGCGCCGCAGCCCGCGCAGACGTACGTCCCGGGCTCCTTGGTGCCCACGAAGCAGCCCGTCCACGCGCGCTCGGTGCCGTGGTGACGGAGCACGGCGTACTCCTCGGGGGAGAGCCTCCTGCGCCACTCGTCGTCGGAGAGAACCAGCTTGTCGACCATCGCGTCGCCTCCATCAGTGGGCCGCCGGCGTCGCGCCCGCGGCTCGATCAGCCTACGCCACGAGCGGCCGTCGGTAACGCATCGGCTACTGCTCGGTGACCGAGAGCACGAAGCGCCCCTGCGACTCGAAGAGCTCGCGCGTCGCGTGCAGAAAGCCCGCGACGACGATGTACACGGGCACGCCCGCGGTCACGTTCGCGTCGGTGACGAACGTCGACGCGTGGTCGCGCGGGGGGTCGCCCGTGTCGTCGCTGCATCCGAGCGAGGCCGCGCCGCCGTCGGCCACCGGCGCGCACTCCGAGAGCACGAAGACGACGGTGTCGAGGCGCGCGTCGGTGCCCTCGTCGTTGGTGCTCACGCGCAGCCTCGTGGTCGTGCGCGGCGTGTAGCGGTACACGACCTGATGGCCCGTCATGCCCACGGCGCAGGGAGACCCGAGCGGCCCCATGCGGCCCACCGAGAGGTTGTCGCCGCTCACGCGCGTGGTCGCGCCGTCGCGCACGCCCGACGCGTCGAGGTCGCGCACCAGCCCCGGCGCGCAGGGGTCGTACGGAGGCCCCGCGTCGACGACGTCCGACGCATCAGCGGCGTCGGCGGGTGACGCGGCGCCGTCTTCGGAGACGTCGACGGTCGCGGCCACGTCCTGCTGCGAGGCGTCGGCGTGCGTCGCGTCGACCGGCGGCGTGACGGGCGCCGACGAGCGGCACGCGGCGAACGCGACGCACACGAAGAGCGCATGACGATCGGGCGCGAGGTGCTCCATGCCTCGGCAGCCTACCACCGCGCGCGAGGGCCGCGTGGCGCCGTCGCCGCACGCGCGCACGGCGCTCGCGTGTACGCACGCTGCACTCGGCTTGCACTCCGGATGTGCAGTTATCGGCCTTTATTTATAGGCATTTTCGAAGCTATTCGAACGTCAGGACCGCACCGTCGACGGTGCTTCCTAGGAGGTGTTCGATGAAGCGCTCGGTCATGTTCCTGGTGGTGGCGTCGCTGCTCGCGGGGTGCGTCGGAGCCGACGATCCAGAGAGCGCCACGAGCGGCGCGGCCACGGTGTCGAACGTCGTGTCGATCACGGCGACGCTCACGGGCACGTCACTCACGGTCACGTCGGGCTACATGCCGCTCGGGTGGTTCACCCAGGGCGGCGGCTTCGACGCGAGCAAGTCGCCGATCGCGCTGACGCTCCACGCCGACGCGACGGCGTGTCAGCCCGCGCTCGACGTCACGATCGACGCGTCGGGCGGCACCTTCGTGCCGCTGCTCAACCCCGCGGGGCACCCGCGCGCGTACGCGTGGACGGCCACGACCGACCTCGCGGCCTACCAGAACCACTGGCACAACCACACCCGCTGCGACGGCTCCACGGCCGTCGAGGGCTGCCCCGAGGCGCGCGCGGTGACCGTGACCTTCTCCGTCGGCGGCGCGTGCCTCGCCGACACGGGGAGCTGCACCGCGTCGTCGCCGGTCTCGCTGCCCTCGGCGCAGGACGTCGACGTGGTCGACGCCGACTGCGCGCCGCCGACGTGCGACATCGGCCCGTGCGTGAGCGCGTGCCAGGCGTCGTGCGCGAGCGGCGACCCCGACTGCGCGCAGTGCTGCGAGTGTCAGTGCAAGGCCGCGGGCCGCGCGGCCGGCAACCTCGCCTGCCAGCCGCAGGAGCTCTGCTTCAAGGGCTCGCGCGGCCACGCCGTCTGCCTCGCGCGCTGACGCGCGGGCCTCGCCTCAACCCTCGCGGTTGTCGATCTGCGCGCGCTGCAGGGCGCCCGAATAGTCGATGTAGACGGTCTTCAGCTCGGTGAAGAACTCGTACGGCGCCCAGCCCCCCTCGCGGTGGCCGTTGCCCGTGGCCTTCACCCCGCCGAAAGGAAAGTGCGCCTCGGCGCCGATCGTGGGGGCGTTCACGTACGTGATGCCGGCCTCGATGGCCTCGACCGCGCGCATGGCCGCGTTGACGTCGCGCGTGTAGATCGACGAGCTCAGGCCGTAGGGCACCTCGTTGGCGACGGCGATCGCCTCGTCGAGGTCGCGCACGCGGATCACCGCGAGCACCGGGCCGAAGACCTCCTCCATCGCGAGGGTGCTGCCGGGCTTCACGTGGTCGACCACGGTGGGCGGGTAGAACCAGCCCTTCGGCGCGCCCTCGGTCGCCCTCGCGCCGCCGCAGAGCACCGTCGCGCCCTCGCGCCTCGCGGTCTCGACGTACTGGTGGATGCGATCGCGCTGCCGCGCGGTGACGATCGGACCGACGTCGACGGCGGGGTCGAGCGGGTCGCCGACGCGCAGGGCCTTCGCGCGCTCGACGAGGCGCGCCACGACGCGATCACCGACGTCGCCCACGGCGATGAGCCGGCTGGTCGCGGTGCAGCGCTGGCCCGCGGTGCCGAACGCGCCCCACAGGATGCCGTCGACCGCGAGCTCGAGGTCGGCGTCGGGCATCACGATGACGGGGTTCTTGCCGCCCATCTCGAGCGACACGCGCTTGAGCGTGCGGCCGGCCGTCTCGTAGATGCGCCTGCCCACGGCGGTGCTGCCCGTGAAGGTGATCATCGAGACGTCGGGGTGCGCGACGATGGCGGCGCCGACCTCCTCGCCGGTGCCGTGCACCACGTTGAGCACGCCCGGCGGAAGGCCGGCGTCCCACAGGCACTCGGCGAAGAGGTGGCCGCTCACGGGGGCCTCCTCCGAGGGCTTCCACACCACGGTGTTGCCGCACACCAGGGCGGGCAGGATCTTCCAGCTCGGCACGGCGACGGGGAAGTTCCACGCGGTGATCACGCCCGCGACGCCGACCGGGCGGCGCAGCGTGAAGCCCATCTTGCGCGGGAGTTCGGACGGGGCCGTGTGGCCGAAGAGTCGCCGGCCCTCGGAGCCCGCGTACCACGCGGTGTCGATGGCCTCCTGAATGTCGCCGCGGGCCTCTTCGAGGCGCTTGCCCATCTCGCGGGCCATCACGTGCGCGATCTCTTCCTTGCGCTCGGTGAGCTTCGCGCCCGCGCGAAAGAGCGCCTCGCCGCGCGCCGGGGCGGGCGTCGCGCTCCACGTGCGAAAGGCCTTGCGAGCGGCGGCCACGGCGCGGTCGACGTCGGTCGACGACGAGCGCGGGGCCATCGTGACGAGCGACCCGTCGGAGGGGTTGCGCACCTCGAGGGCGCGTCCATCGGCGGCGGGCGACGCCTCGGTGCCGATGCGGTTTAAAAGTGCCTTCGCGGTGGCCTCACTCATCGTCGCTTCCTCCGTCTGCGGGACGCGGGTTTCTACCGTGGAACGCGCGTCGGAACCAACGGCTTCGACGCCCACGGCGCGACCGAAAACCTTGCGCGATCAGCCCCTGACCGCGAGGGCCAGATCCGCGAGCACGGCGACGAAGAAGACCGCCCAGAGCGCCATGGCGACCCTCCAGCGCGTGCGCGCCTTCGCCTCGCGGTCAGCCTGCGCGCGAGCGAATTCGTCCATGCGCGCGCGCTCGGCGGCCTCACGCTGCTCGCGCATGACGCGCTCCTGCTCCGAGCGCTCCCACGCCTCGCGCTGCAGCCTCTCCACCTCGGCGCGATGAAACTCCTGCAACCGCCCCAGCTCGCCCTCGAGGCGCTCTCGCTCGGCCCTCTCTCGCGCCGCCTCGTCGCGCGCCTCGCGCAGCTCTCGCTCGGCCCTCTCCCGCTCGGCCCTCTCCCGCTCGGCCTTCTCTCGCCGCTCCCGCTCCACGCGCTCACGCTCGGCCTGCTCCGCGCGCTGGCGGGCCTCGAGCGCCTGACGTTCGTGCTCCTGCTGCTGCCAGGCCTCCCACGCCTGACGCTCGGCGTTGGCCCGCTCGGCCTGGGCTTTGTTCTCCTGGATCATGGGGCGCATGTACGAGAGCCCCTCGATCAGCAGCCACCACGGCTCGACTCGCCCCAGCGCCGCCGCCGCGTCGCCGGGGTACGCGATCAACGCGCGAACGGCCGGAAAGCGCTGCGTCACCACGTCGGGCACCGCGAACGCCTCTCGGTCGTTGCAGCGCGCGCACTGCGCCGTGAGCCGGCCCGGCGCGACAAAGCGCACGCTCACGGCGTTTCGGCAGCGCTGACAGAGCGGCGCGCCCGGGCTCGCGCGCAGCCGCAGCGGGCTCTGTGACGGCACCGCCTCGCACGGCAGGTCGATGTACGAGTCGCGCAGCCCCACCGAAGAGAACGGGTTGAAGTCTCCGAGAGGCGCGTTGAGGCCCTGAAAATCAGGCTGCGAGAGGTCGACCACGGCGTGCGCCATGTGGAAGGCCTCGTCCCACCACGCGAGGTCGACCTGTGTACCCTGCCCGCAGTGGCCGCACGCCACCGGCGCTCCGATCGACTCGGGTCGCAGCGGGATCACGGTCCCGCAGTGCGGGCACGGAAGCGTGAACTCGACGCGCGCCCACGCTCGCCCCGGCAGGGGGCAGGGCACCGACGGCGACAGCGGGCCGAAGGCCGTGTTGCAGATGCCGCAGCGCGCTCGTTCGACGGGCGCGATCGCGCCGCACTCCGCGCAGACCCGCACCTCGTTCTGCGCGAGGGCACCACCCGCACCGGCCGGAGCAACCATGCGCGCGACGCTATCAACGCGACGCCCGCGCGCGCCACCGTCATCGAGCGCCCAAATGCGCGAAGACCGGCTCGAGAGGCTTCTCGGAACCGGTCTTCTTTGCGCTAGCTTCTGGAGCGGGTGATGGGATTTGAACCCACGACGTCAACCTTGGCAAGGTTGCACTCTACCACTGAGTTACACCCGCAGCGAGTGAGCGGTTACCTATCGCGACCCGTCGGGAGGGTCAAGAGAAAAAACATATCACTCGTACCGGACCCCTTCGACGGGCGTGAGGCGCGCGGCCCAGATCGCAGGGACGAACGACGCCACGAGCGCGACGAGCATCGCGACGAGCGCCGTGAAGGCGAACTCCCCGAGGCTCGGTTGCACCGGCACGTAGCGGATCAGATACACCTGCGGGTCGAGCGGGAAGCGGTAGCGCATGAGGAGCCAGCAGTTGAGCGCTCCGCACGCGAGGCCGACGCCGGTGCCGACCGCGCCGATGGCGAGGCCCTGGAAGAGGAAGACCCGGAGGATCATGGCCTCGCTCGCTCCCATCGCCTTGAGGATCGCGATCTCTCGCTTCTTGTCGAGCACCACCATGACGAGCGTCGCGATGACATTGAACGCGGCGATGACGATGATGATCGTGATGACGAACGAGAGGGCGAGCTTCTGGAGCGCGAGGGCCGTGAACAGGTTGTGGTTGAGCGCCTCCCAGTCGAGCGTGTGGTAGGGCCCGCCGCCGAGGCTCCGCTCGATGCGACGGCCGATGGCCCGCGCGCGCTCGATGTTGCGCACCTTCACCTCGACGCCCGTGACCGCGTCGCCCTGCTCGAAGAAGCGCTGCGCCTGCCAGATGTCGACGTACACGAGGCGCGAGTCGTACTCGTCGAAGCCGGCGTCGAACACGCCGACCACGCGGAAGTCGCGCGCCCTCGGTGTCGCCCCGTGGCGCACGAGCTGGGCGTCGGCGCCCGTGAGCGGCGAGATGATGCGCACCTGATCGCCGACGTGGAGCGCGAGCGTCCGCGCGAGCGTCTTGCCGACGATCACGCCGGGCAGGGCCTGCGCGCTGTTCGCGTCCGAACGAGACGACTCACGCGCCACGTCGCGCGCGAGCGCGTCGAGAGGGTCGGCCCCTGCGGGCGCGTCGGGCGGGAGGGCGTACTGCGGCGTCTCCCCCGAGGGGAGGAGGTCGGTGCGCGCGGGCGCGAGCGGAGGCTCTGGCGACGATTCGGCGACCGCGGGCGGCTCCTCCTGGCGAGGTGCGGGTTCGTGCGGAACCTGCGCGCGCGTCGGACGGATGCCCGCGAGCTCGTTGCCCGCGCGCGTGATGTAGTCGTCGAGCGTCACGTCTCGAGCGCCCGAGGGTTCATCGCGGCCGCTCGTCGGCGCGGTGCTCCCCGCGGGTCGCAGCCCTCGAATGCTCCCCGACTGGAGGTAGGTCGGCAGGTCGAGGACCTCGCCGAGGTGATCGGGATCCACGCCCTTCACCAGAACACCGGCGATGCGCTCGCCGCGCGTGATCATCATCGGGTTGATCAGGAACGGCGCGGCGCCCGTGACGCCCGGCGTCGCGCGCACCGTGGCCATCACCTCGCGGTACTCGGTGAAGTCCCAGCCGTACTTGAGCACCAGCACGTGGGCGTTCACCCCGAGCACCTTGTCGCGGAAGGCGTCCTGAAAGCCCGACGTGATGGCGAGCACCGCGGACAGCGCCCACACGCCGAGCGCGATGCCCACGATCGCGATCACGCCGATGACGGAGACGAACGTGCGGCGCCGCGCACGGAGGTGACGAACAGCGACGGTGAGGGCGAAATCCACGCGCGCGGATGTAGCCGTTCCAGAGGGAGATGCCAACCGGGGGAGAGCGACGGGAGCAGCACTGCGGGTGGCATGATGCCCGAGGCCGGGCGCAGCGGGTCATCCCCGCTCCGCCCCGGAGCGTGAACTTGCGGTCGAAGGGCAGGACCCCAATGTCAGGGGCTGGAACTTCTCGACTCCACGAGAACTTGACGCTCTGCCCTGCGTCGAAGGTGATCCTGAGCCTCGGCTCCCAGAGGCCGTGCACGGCCTGAAGAATGCAAACCCGCGAGAGCTACCCCGAGGAACCTCGCAGTGAACCACGGAGGTGGGGGTCCGTCATCCAAAAAGTGTAACTCCGCACCAGGAATAGCCGTTCTTCCCGGTGCGTCTAGCCTGGAGTGAGGTCTCAGATTCGGCGGGTCGCCCCGACCCGATGCTTGTCTGGCGCCAGCGTAGCACTTCTCGAAGCGTGTCAAGTTCACGGCGCTGAACGATTCAAAGTCTGAACGAAACTCACGGCTCTCAACAGTTTGGAATCGCCCCGCCGTTCCAGACAGGCAGTGAGTGCGCGACGGTCCCTGGTCCAGAGTCGCTCTGACCAACGGGGCATCCCATTGAGTGCGGGGGAGGTAACGGAAGCCATGGCGAAGTGGAACGAAGCAAAGACCCTGCAGACGAAGCCCGAGGTCACGGAGCGCGAGAGCGTCGTCGTGGCGAACGAGACGCCTGCCAACGGTCCGCAGCAGGAATTCCGCGACGCGGAGCCGACGGAAGCAGATCTGGCCGAGGTCGCCTCGGAGCTCGCGAACCTTCCGGACGACGAGCTCGCGGGCGGGAGCCTGTCCAGGTACTTCCGCGACATGTCCTCGTACCCGGTGATGGACCCGGCCGAGGAGGTGCGCGCGGCGGAGGCCTTCCTCTCGGCGGAGATCGGCCGCTGGAAGGCCGTGCTCTCGTACCCCCCGGCGCTCCCTGTCGTGCGGCGGGTGGTCGAGGGGGCGCTCGCGGAGCTGCCGGAACCCGTGACGCTGCCTGACTTCGACAGGTTCGAGAAGGTCCTCAAGGACTTTCGCAAGAACCGCTCGAAGTTCGATCGCAAGCTCCAGGCGCGCTGGGACGCGCTCGTCGACGAGCTCTCGGTGAAGCTCCGCGCGCTCGACTCCGACCGTCTCTTCGTCGAAGCGATCGACGACGAGCTCGCGCGCATCGCGGGCAACGCAGAGGACACGGCCGAGGACGTCTCCTCCGAGGAGCCCGGCACCGTGCTCTCGCCGGGCTTCAAGCGCTACCTCGGCGCGGTGAACGAGGCGCGCGACGCGGTCTACCGCGTGAAGAACCGCTTCGTCGCGGCGAACCTGCGCCTCGTGGTGTCGATCGCGCGCCGCTACAACCGCGGGCGGATGCCGCTGATCGACATCATCCAGGAGGGCAACATGGGCCTGATCAAGGCCGTGGAGCGCTTCGACCACACGCGCGGGTACCGCTTCAGCACGTACGCGAGCTGGTGGATCCGGCACGCGATCTCGCGCGGTCTCGCAGACAAGGGGCGCGCGGTCCGCATCCCGGTGCACATGCTCGACACCTACAACCGCGTGCAGCGCACGGCACAGGCGCTCTCGGCCCGCAACGGTCGCGACCCCTCGCTCGAGGAGCTCGCCGCGGAAACGGGCATCTCGCTCGAGAAGCTCGATCGCATGCAGCGCGACTGGGCCGAGACGCCCTTCTCGCTCGACCGCCCGGTCAACGAGGAGGACGGCAAGCGCCTGATCGACTGCCTGCAGGACGACAAGGTGCTCTCGCCCTTCGAGCAGGTCGCGACCAGCGCGTGGTCGAGCGAGGTCCGTCGCCTGCTCGACACCCTGAGCCCCATGGAGGCCAGGATCATCCGCTGGCGCTTCGGCCTCGACGACGAGGAGGAGCTCACGCTGAAGGAGATCGGCGACAAGTACAACCTGTCGCGCGAGCGCATCCGTCAGCTCCAGGAGCAGGCCCTGGCGAAGATCCGCCGTCAGGTCCGCGAGTGATCGCGAGCTCCTGAGCGTCACTCACCACCCACGGCGCCGCGTGAGGTCGAGCAGAAAGTCCAACTGCCCGTCCCCGCGCGGCGCCAGCCGTTCGTACCGCCGAGAAGCCACGAACACCACGTCCGCGTGCCAGAGCGGAACGACCGGCAGCTCCTCGGCGAGGATGCGCTGCGCGGTTCGATAGTGCGGCGCGCGCGCCTGCGCTCCGACCGCGCGTGCGCCCGCTTCCAGGGCCGCGTCGAGGTCGGGGTTGCTGAAGCGCCAGCGGTTGCCACCCGCGCCAGGGTTCGCTGCCGTCGGGATCGACGAGGAGCCGAACCAGAACGAGAGGCCCCACGGATCGCTCAGATCGGGCACGGTCAAGAGCGTCAGGTCGAACTGCCCCTGTCGGAGGTCCGTGAGGAGCGTGGCGAGCTCCGAGGGCCGCACCACGACCTCGACGCCGACATCGCCGAGCATCGCCGCGATCGCGTGGGCGACGGTCACCGCGAAGCGCTGCGACGAGACGCGAAGCACCCAGCGCGCCCTCGGAGCGGCGCCCGGCGGATCGGTCAGCCCCGCTTCGTCGAGGAGCGCTCGCGCGCGCGCCGGATCGAAGGCGTAGCGCGCAACGCGCGGCTCGTACGCCCAGTGGCTCGGAGGGAGAGGCCCCGTCGACGCGACGGCGCGCCGTCCGAGCTTGCCTTCGCGGAGGCGGTCACGATCGATCGCGTGCGCGATGGCCGCGCGCACGCGGCGATCACCCAGGCCCGGCGACGCGCAGTGAATCCCCAGGTACGTGAACCCCGCCGACGGAGCGGACGCGACCTCGAACCCTCGGTCGTGCTCGAACACCTCGAAGAGCTCAGGCTTGATCTCGGCGACATCGCCCTCGCCGTGCAGCAGGCGCTGGGCGAGCGTGTTGGGGTCGTGGAGCGAAAGCACCCGCACGCGCGTCGGCGCGCCTGACGCCGGAACGACGCGCGAGAACTCCCAGCGTCCGCGAGCGAGCGACTCCACGCGCAGCGGCCCCGACCCGACGAAGCGCCGCTCGGCGCCGCGGTTCGCCAGCAGCTCGCCTCCCTGGACGTCACGCGCGGGGAGGATCGGCTGTTGAAGCAGGCTTTCGAAGGTCCCGTCCTGTCGGTGGAGCTCGAACTCCACGGTGCGATCGTCCACGACCTCTACGCGCCGCAGCACGCGCGCGTACGTCGACCGCAGCCTGCTCCGCCGCGCGGGGTCGAGCAGCGCGTCGAAGGTCGCTGCCACGTCGCGGGCGGTCACGCGCGCCCCGTCGTGAAAGACCGCGTCGCCGCGGAGCACCGCGCGTACGTGAGTCGCGTCGGCCCATTCCAGTCGATCGGCGAGCGCGGGGCGAGGGAGGAACGTGCTCGGATCGACCTCCATCAAGCCACGGTAGACGAGTCGTCCGAGCGATGCGCCGAGCGCGTCTTCGGGATACCTCGGGTCGAGGTGCACGGGCTCCGCGAGCGCGAGCACCGTGAGCACGTCGCGCGAGGGCGCCCTGCGCGCGCACCCCGACGCGAGGATCGCCCACAGCGCGAACAGAATGTGGTAGCCACTGCGTCCATGCGTCGATGGATGCGCGGCGTGGCGCTCTCCGCGGCCCTGATGGCGGGCGGCCACGGTCTCGCACAACCATCGCCCGAGCCTACGCTCGCCGCGTCGATCGACGCGACGATCGCGGCAGCGAGGGTGCCCAATGGACGGTTCGGAGTCTTCGTCGTCGAGGCCAGCACGGGCGCGGTCGTCTTCGAGCACGACGCCGATCTATCACTGAACCCCGCGAGCAACGCAAAGCTCCTCACGGCGGCGGCGGCGCTCTCGATCCTAGGCCCCGAGCGCCGCTTCACGACGGACCTCCACGGAGCCCTGCGAGACGGCGTCGTGCGAGGCCCGATCGTGCTCCGTGGGGGCGGCGACCCTTCGCTCCGCGCCGCGGACCTCTTCGACCTCGCGCGACAGCTCCGTCTCGCGGGCGCTCGGCAGGTCGACGGGGGCGTCGTGGTCGACGACGCGGCCCTCGGCGCGGAGCACCTGCCTCCAGCGTTCGATCAGCAGCCCCGCGAGACCGCGACGTTTCGTGCCGCCGTGGGCGCGGCGTCGGTCGACGAGAACGCGATCATGGTCTACGCGCGGCCCGGCGCGTCGCCGGGCGCACCCGCGTTCGTGAACGTGACGCCCGAGGGGTACCTCGACGTCGAGAACTCCCTCGCCACGTCCGACCACGGCACCGCGGTCTCCATCGACCTCGCACCCGCGAGCGGCGGTCGCGAACGTGTGCATATCGCCGGCACGATCGCCGTTGGCGCGCCGGCCGCGACGTACCGCCGGCGCCTCGACAACCCGAGCCTCGCCGCGGGCTTCGCGATGAGGTCCGCGCTCGCCGCGGCGGGAATCCGTGTGCGAGGGGCGGTGCGCGTCGAGGCCGGGGCCGCGCGCGGGGTCGCGAGGCTCGCTCGCCACGAATCGCGCCCGCTCTCGGCGCTGCTCTACGAGGTGGGCAAGGAGTCGAACAACTTCTACGCGGAGACGATCCTCCTCGCGCTCGCGGCGGAGCCCGCGCCCGGCGTCGCGCCCGCGCCGGTCACCTTCGCGCGAGGCGTCGAGCGCCTGGTCGACTGGGCGCGGCGCGCGGGCGTGCGCCCCGAGGGCCTCGTCGTGCGCAACGGCTCGGGCCTCTACGACGCCGAGCGCTTCACGGCGCGGCAGGTCACGCAGATCCTCCGCGCCGCGTGGCGCGACGCGGCGACGCGTGACGAGTACCTCGCGCAGCTCGCGGTCGGAGGCCACGACGGCACGCTCCGCAACCGCCTCCACGTGCGCGGCGACGAGCCGGTCGTTCGGGCCAAGACCGGCACGCTCGACGACGTCGTGGCGCTCTCGGGCTACGTGCTCGACGCGGACCCCGCGCGCGCGCTGATCTTCTCGGTGCTCGCCAACGGCGTGCGGGGCCAGGCGCCCGCGGCCCGCGAGCTCGCGGACGAGATCGTCACGCGCCTCGTGCGGTCGCGCGCGGCGGCGCGCTGACGCCGTCACCCGCGGGAGCTGAGCAGCGCGAAGGCGAGCATCGCCATGCCGCCGACGAAGAGCAGCACGGCGAACGCGATGCCGACGTTGCGCGAGGCGTCACGGCCGCGGGCTCGGGGCGCCTCGCCAGGGACCGTCGGCGTCCCGTCGGCGCCCAGCACGATCATCACCGTGCGCTGCCGCTTGTCGGCGATCTCGGCGCCCGCGGTGACGGGCTCCTCACCCGGCGGCTGCGTCGCCCGGGCGTGGATCACCGCGCGCGCGAGCGGATACTGCAGCAGGAACTGCGACCCGTGGGGCTCGAGGAGCACGTCCTGCAGCGCGTGCTGCAGCGACTCCATCGAGGGGAAGCGGTGCGCCGGGTCGCGCGCCATCGCGCAGAGGATCACGGCCTCCATCGCGGGCGAGATCGCGGGCACGATGCGCGACGGCGAGCGCACGCCCTCGGTCATGATCGCGCTCATCGTCGCGTGCGGGCTCTCGCGCTGGAACGGCGAGACCCCCGTGAGCAGCTCGTAGAGCGTCACGCCCATCGCGTAGATGTCGGTGCGCGCGTCGACCACGCCCGTGCCCGCGACCTGCTCCGGGGCCATGTACGCGGGCGTGCCCAGCATCGTCACTGGGCCCTCGCCGTTGACCGGGTGTATCGCGTCGGCCTCGCCGCGCAGCTTCGACACGCCGAAGTCGACGAGCACCGGGCGCTCGCGGCCGTCGCCGTCGCGCGCCATGAAGATGTTCTCGGGCTTGAGGTCGCGGTGGATGATCCCGCGCTGGTGCGCGCGCTCGAGCGCGCTCGCGATCGGCGCCACGATGTGCACCGCCTCGAGCTCCGAGAGCCGCCCGCGGCGATAGAGTTGCTCCGCGAGCGTCTGGCCGTCGAGGTAGGCCATCACGATGAAGGGCGTGCCGTCCTCGGCCTCGCCGAAGTCGAGGATCTGCACGATGCTCTTGTGCCCCACCGACGCGGCCGTCCGCGCCTCGCGCAGAAACCGCTCGACGGCGCCGTGGTCTCGCACGAACTCCGCGCGGAGCATCTTGATCGCGACGCGCCGGTCCATCTGGACGTGGCGCCCCTCGTACACCGCGCCCATGCCACCCTCTCCGATGACACGGACGATCTGGTATTTCCCGGCGACCCGCGTGCCGACTCGCTCCGACGGGTGGATCAAACGCATGGCCGTGCGCAGTGTCGCAATCTATCTCCAACGCCGCAAGTGCTGGCCCGACGCCGTCGCGGTGGGAGGTTCTCCTCCCGGTCCGTCAGCGTCACGCCGTCGCGAGCGCCCTCCAGCCGATGTCGCGACGCACCTGCGCGCCCGCGATCTCGATGCAGTCCACGGCGCGATACGCGACCTCCGCGGCCTCGCGCAGCGTCGACGCCGACGCGGTCACGAGCAGCACGCGGCCGCCCGCGGTGACCCACCTCCCGTCGCGGCGCGCCGTGCCCGCGTGGAAGACCCGCGCGATCTGCTCCGCGCGCTCGATGCCCTCGATCGGGGCGCCTCCCCGCGGCGCGTCGGGGTAGCCCTCGGCCGCGATCACCACGCCGATGGCCGCCCCGTCGCGCACCCGCACGGCGTCGCGCGCGAGCGCGCCCGACGCGGCGGCGAGCATCCACTGCGCGACGTCGCCGTCGACGCGCGCGAGCAAGACGGCGCATTCGGGGTCGCCGAAGCGCACGTTGTACTCGAGCACCCTCGGCGCGCCATCCTCGTCGACCATGAGCCCCACGAACAGCACGCCGCAGAAGGCGCAACCCTCGCGCGCGATGCCGCGGAGCGTGGGCTCGACGACCTCGCGGCACACGCGCGCCTCGAGCTCGGGCGTGAACGCTGGCACCGGGCTGTACGCGCCCATGCCGCCCGTGTTCGGCCCCGCGTCGCCGTCAAGGAGGCGCTTGTGGTCCTGCGCGGCCCCTAGCACCGCGTAGCGCTCGCCGTCGGTCACGACGTGAAGCGACACCTCCTGCCCCGCGAGGCGCTCCTCGACGACGACCGTGCGGCCCGCGTCGCCGAAGGCCCCGCCGCGGAGCATGCGGTCGAGGGCCGCGAGCGCGTCGTCGACGTCCTCGCACACGACCACGCCCTTGCCGGCGGCGAGCCCGTCGGCCTTGACGACGACGCGGTGCCCGACCGAGCGCACGTACGCGGCGGCCGCCTCGTAGTCGTCGAAGCGCGACCACGCCGCGGTGGGGACCGCGTGGCGCTTCATGAAGTCCTTCGAGAAGGCCTTCGAGCCTTCGAGGCGCGCGGCCGCGGCGCGCGGTCCGAAGCACGCGACGCCCGCGGCGACGAGCCGGTCGGCGAGCCCGGCGACGAGGGGCGCCTCGGGGCCGATCACCACCAGGTCGACGCGCTCGGCCTTCGCGAGCGCCACGAGGCCGTCGTGGTCGTGCGCGGCCACGCCGTGCACCGCGGCGTCGCGCGCGATGCCCGCGTTGCCAGGCGCGCAGAGCACGGCGGTGACCGACGGCGACTCCGCGAGGCGCGCGCAGAGCGCGTGCTCACGCGAACCCGAGCCGACGACCAGCACGCGCATGCGCCGACGCTCCCCTCAGTGGCGAAAGTGACGGACGCCGGTGAAGAGCATCGCGATGCCGTGCGCGTCCGCGGCGGCGATCACGTCAGCGTCCTTGACGCTGCCGCCGGGCTGCACGACCGCGGTCACGCCCGCCTCCGCCGCGCGCTCGAGGCCGTCGGCGAAGGGGAAGAACGCGTCGGACGCCAGCGACGCGCCGCGCGCGAGCTCGCCGGCCTTTCGGGCGGCGATCTCGACCGACACCACGCGCGACATCTGGCCCGCGCCGACGCCCACCGTGCGGCACCCGACGGCCTCGGCGCGCGCCATCACGATCGCGTTCGACTTCACGTGCTTCGAGACGGCCCACGCGAAGACCAGGGCGCGGCGCTCGTCGTCGGTGGGCGGGCGCTTGGTGACCACCCGCGCGTGCTCGACCTCGCCGCGGCAGCGCGCGTCGCGCTCCTGCACGAGGAGCCCGCCCGACACGTGCTTGACCGTGCGCGCCGCCTCGTCGGCCGGCAGCCACGCGCCCGTCTCGATGAGCCTGAGGTTCTTCTTCGTATGGAGCACCTTCAGCGCCTCGGGCGGGAACGACGGCGCCACCACCACCTCGAGGAAGGTCTCGATCAGCGCCCTCGCGGTGGCCTCGTCGACGGGGCGGTTGAGCGCCACGATGCCACCGAACGCGCTGAGCTCGTCGGCCGCGCGCGCGACCCGGTACGCCTGCTCGAGCGTGGCGCCCGTGGCCACGCCGCAGGGGTTGGTGTGCTTGACCACCACCGCCGCCGGCGCGTCGAACTCGCGCGCCGCCTCGAGCGCCGCGTCGACGTCGACGAGGTTGTTGTACGAGAGCTCCTTGCCGCCCGCGCCCACGCCGACGGCGCGGCCGATGGTGCCCTCGGCGGCGCCCACCTCGCGGTAGAACGCGCCCGTCTGGTGCGGGTTCTCGCCGTAGCGCAGCGGATACGCTCGCTCGTACGCGAGGTGGAGCGACCGCGGGTAGCGCTCGCGGCCGCCCTCGGCGTCGAGGCTCGAGAGGTACATCGCGATGGCCCCGTCGTAGCCGGCCGTGTGCGCGAAGGCCTTGCTCGCGAGGGCGACGCGCAGGTCATGGCCCACGTCGCCGCCCTGCTCGACCTCCGCGAGCACGGCGGGGTAGTCCGCGGGGTCGACCACCACGGTGACGCGCGCGTGGTTCTTCGCCGCCGCGCGCACCATCGCCGGGCCGCCGATGTCGATCTTCTCGACGAGCTCCTCGTGCGTGGCGCCGGGCCTGCGGAGGGTCTCTTCGAAGGGGTAGAGGTTGACCACCACGAGGTCGATGGGGGCGCCGCCGATGGAGGCCAGCGCCTCGCGGTCGTCGTCGCGCTCGCGCATGAGGATCGCGCCGTGCACCTTGGGGTGCAGGGTCTTCACGCGCCCGTCCATGATCTCGGGCGAGCCCGTATAGGTGCTCACCTCGGTCACGGCGAGGCCCGCTTCGCGCAAGGCCCTGGCGGTGCCGCCGGTCGAGAGCACCTCGATGCCGCGCGCGGTGAGCGCCTGGAGGAAGGGCACGAGGCCCCGCTTGTCGCTGACGGAAACGAGCGCGCGTCGGATGGGCATCGGGCACCTCTCCGTTGGTTGGAGCCCGGTGCCCACTACCACAAGCGTGCGGCGCGTGGAATCTACTCTTCGCAGTAGTCCGAGAGGGCGGCCATCTCGCCGAGGGCCTTGAGCTTCGCGAGGCCGCGCGTCTCGAGCTGGCGGATGCGCTCGCGCGTGAGGTTCATGATCTCTCCGACCTCTTCGAGCGTGATGCCGCCGCGGTCGGCGATGTCGAGCGCGCAGGTCTCGGGCAGGTCCCACACCTCGAGGTCGGGGAAGTTCACCTTGATCGACCCCGTGCGCTCGTTCACGTCGAGGTAGAGGTGGTGCTTGCAGCTCACGAACGGGCACGGACGCTCGGCGTGCGGGCCGTGCTGACAGTCGCCGCGCGTGGCCGGGCGCTCGTACTCGGTCTCCGGATACATCATCCGCCCGCGCTCGAGCTCGCGCTTGCTCAGGCGCTTGATCGAGATCGTGCGCGCGCGCACCCGAGACTTGCGGCGGGAGGCGTCGTCGTCGAGCTCCTCTACCTGCGTGAGGTCGAGCGCGTGCGCGAGTCCTACCTGGGCCTCTTCCGTGATCGCCACGTCACGCCCGCTCACCTCGATCGGTCCCATCGTCGTCATCGTTCGGTCCTCCCGATTCCCTATGGCCCGCCGCGTGCCCGAGCGGCGGGACTCGAACCCAGCGCTTTCAATGCCCGGCGCACCGACGTCGCCTCCGACGCGCGGCCATGCGCCCTCTCGCCCGACCCGTGACGGTAGACGTCGCCCTCCGTGGTCGAGCGGCTGCTCTCGCCGCCCCACGTGCGCGCTCAACCGACAACGGCTCCCGGGGGCCTCGCCCGAGCGGCGGGCGCTCCCTTCGCCTCCCCGATGAACCCCGCTGCTCCCTTAACCGACCTTCTTCTGCCCTACGACCTTCGGAACCCCGCCATCCCTTCGCCGACCCTCGACGGCCCTGAGCCGTCTCACCAGTTCCGCCGCCGACCCCGTCGCCGCGTTCAGCTCCTGACGACACTGCTCGCGGCCAACCTCGTCGTCAT
Source organism: Polyangiales bacterium (assembly GCA_039809605.1). Taxonomy (GTDB): domain Bacteria; phylum Myxococcota_A; class Polyangia; order Polyangiales; genus CAISKJ01. The sequence continues at coordinate 20,074 of JBDHVF010000004.1, forward strand.
CGATGTCGACCGCTCGCTCCAGTCCACTGAAAACCTGTCGGATATGCGCTTCGAGGCGGTCGATCTCGTGTCGGATGAGCAGCGCCTTCGACCTGATCTCCTCGATGCCGTACCCTTCGCTCAGCAATCTTTTTATCTCAAGAATCTGACGAAGAATTTCTGTCGGATATTGCCCCTGCGACCCGCCGTGACGTCCACGATGACCGACCCGTACGCTGTGCGGGAGGAGGTCGAGTTGAACGTACTTGCGAAGCGAGGCTTCGCTGAAGCGAACGCCCAGGGCATCGAGCACGGTGACGATCTCAGCCGCCGCGAGCCCTCGCGGGTGCTCCGCCTCGACCTTCTCCAGCTCCGCCTCGGACCACTCTCCCGTCACCGTTGACCGCTCCGCCAGCCGTCTATCGCCGCTGGCGAGGGGGTCATTCGCTCGAATCGATCCGTGCCGTCAAGAATCCGGTCACAGCCCGATCGCCGTGACGGGACTTCTAGTGCCGCAGTCCCGTGGCGGAAACAAGGTCGGATCGTACGTTCAGTATCTCGACCATCGAGGCGCAACCCGCGGAGCTCCAGCCAAACCATCGCAAAAACAAGCGGTGCGCGGGTGCGTCACCGCCTACGCACCCTGAAGAGCGCCGCGCGCCCGGCGGCGGTCTGGGAGACAGGGAACGTCAGGCCTCCAACCGCTCGAAATCGGACGGGATTTTTCGAGGCGCGGGGGGCGCGCCGGGCACAGCCGCGCCACCGCACGGCCGTTCAGTGTTGACTCGCCCTGCCGAGGTCGCCGCCAGGGCCGGCGCGGCCGGCGTCCGCTTCTTGCGCAGGTGGAGCGCCATGAAATTCCCCATGGCATCGCGGTGTTGCAGGGCATCGCCCGGCCACCGGCGCGGCGGTCTGTTCGCATCGGACGCCCGCCGCCGCGAACTTGTTGCCGTGTGACGACGCGGTGAAATCCCCGGCAGAGAGGGGGGAATCGCCAGAGACGAGGATCGCGACCCCTCGCGGAGGGCCCGCCCGAAACTCGGTCTGCGTGATCAACGAATCGGCGCGAAGGCCCTGAAGAAAGACCATTCCCGAAGGTTCGACGGGTGCGCCGCCTTCGAAGGGGCAGGCGACGACCGGGAGCGCGGCGCGAGCCCCGGCCCCCTCGATCGTCGAGAACCTCAGCCGCGAACGCGACGCGTCGGCGTGCTCGCCGAACAGCACGCCGACCCAGGTCGCGGGCTCCAGGCGCTCGTGCGCCCCCGTGAACACCACGCGCCGCCGGGGATCTTCGCCGTCTGCGACGAGGGCGCCGGGGCGCTCCCAGCCGACGTCGAGCTCGGCGTCGTCCTCGAATGCGAGGGTGGTCCCCGGCGCGATCACGAGGCGCGGCGCGTTCGGCCCCTGCACCATCAGCCTCGCCGCGCTGCGGATCCGGTAGCGCGAGCTGGGACCCGGGTTGCGCCACGTGCCGTCGGAGCGCACCTCGCGCCGGCGGGCGGCGACGAAGATGTCGTTCGACTCGCCGCCCGTGTACACGCCCTCGGGCAGCGTGCGGACCTGGTCCGCGTCGGCGAAGAAGACGGCCCCGTGGCCCTCGATGCCGATGATTCGTAGCGCGCGCGATCGCGGCGAGAAGCCCGAGGCACCGAGTGCTGCGACGCCCCAGCCGGTCGTGGCGCGCACGGTGACCTCGTCGACCTCGAGCCCCGACGCGATCCACGAACGGATCGCGGCGCCGGGCTCGCCTCGCTGCATCGGCTCGGCACCCGCGTTCTCGACGGTCACGTGCGCGAGACGGGTCCCCGGGAGCGCGCGCTCGCGGATCTCGAGGCCCATCCAGTCGCCCGCCGCGGGGTGGTCGCTCGCCGAGCCGAACACGATGGGCTCGGCGGCGGTGCCCTCGGCCCGGAGCCTCGCGTCGGCCTGCACGACGAGGTCTCGCCCCGCGCCCACGAGCACCACGGCGCAGGGCATGACCGTCACCGTCGCGCCCGCGACGAGGTGCACGCCGTTGGGGAAGCGGTGCGGCGACCCCTCGCGCGCCCACACCTCGTGCCCGACGACGGTGCTGCCATGCAGCGCGCCGCGCCCCCAGCGTGCGCGCCCCTCTGCGGCGGGGCAGCCCGAGGCCGGGTGCACGGGCGCGGCGATCAGGCTGCCCGCGTCGTGCACGGCGATGGAGGTCGGCTCGGGGATCGCGGGCCCGTCGTCGCGCTCGCACGCCGTGGTCGCGGCGAGCCCCAGCAGCAGCGGCCATCGGGGGAGCATCGCCCCGAAGATACCGAATCCCCGGCCGCGGTCAGGGGCCCGCGACGAAGCCCGTGAGCGCGAGCGACGCGGCCGACACCGCGACGAGCGCGCCTCGGAGCGACGGCGCGAGGCGGGCGCCGAGCGCGAGCAGCGCGGCGGGCGCGACGAGGCAGGCCACGAGCCCCGCCGCGGGCCCGGCGTGGCGAGCGAGGTAGGCGCCCAGCGTGAGGCGAGAGACCCAGCAGAGCGCGTTGAAGCCGAAGGCGAAGAGCGCGACGCGCAGACCCATGGGCCGTCGCTACCACGGCGCGATTCGCGCCCGAAGAAAGCGACGTTTGTGCTCGCGTCGCGTGCGCGGGCTCTGGCACTGTCACAAGCTCTGGACGGCGATGATCCTGCGTGACCCGGTGCACGGCCTCGTGGCCTTCGAGCGCCCCTCGGAGCAGGTGGTGCCCGCGCTCATGGACACCCCCGAGGTGCAGCGCCTGCGGCGCATTCGCGCGCTCGGCGTGGCGTCGCTGGCGTTTCCGGGCGCGGAGCACTCGCGCTTCGCGCACTCGGTCGGCGCGGCGCACGTCATGTCGCGCTTTCTCACGCGCGTGGCGCCCCTCGCGGCGGCGCTCGACGGGGGCTTCGCGCTCACGCCCCGCGGCGAGGAGGACGCGCTCGCGGCGGCCTTTCTGCACGACCTCGGGCACGGGCCGCTCTCGCACCTCTTCGAAGAGGTCTTTCCCGAGATGCCCCCGCACGAGTCGTGGACGAGCGCGATCGTGCTCGACCCCGGCACGCACGTTCACAGGGCCCTCGCGGCGCGCGACCCGGAGATGCCCTCGCGCGTCGAGCGCCTCGTGCACGGCGACCACCGCGTGCGCTACCTCGCGCGGGCCGTGTCGGGCACCTTCGACGTCGACCGCTGCGACTACCTCCTGCGCGACTCGTACATGACGGGCACGCGCTACGGCCTCTACGACCTCGACTGGCTCCTTCGCTCGCTCGTGCTCGACCCCGACCCCGCGGGCCCGCGCCTCGCGGTCGACGGGACGAAGGGCCTGCCCGCCGTCGAGGGATACTTCCTCGCGCGGCTGTTCATGTACCAGCAGGTGTACTTCCACAAGGCGACGCGCGCGGGCGAGTCGATGCTGCGCGCGATCGTGCGGCGCTTCTCGGACCTGGTCGCCGACGGCCGCGTGCCCGAGGGGACGCCCCGCGCGCTCGTCGCGTTCGCGCGGGGGGAGGCCGTCTCCGTCGGCGCCTACCTCGCGCTCGACGACAACGCGTTCTGGACGGCCATCCAGCGCTGGGGCGACGACCCCGACCCGGTGCTCTCGAGCCTCTCGCAGCGGGTGCAGTCACGCGCGCTCTTCAAGACCGCCTCGCTCGACGAGTACGACCCCGCGGTCGACGCCGAGCTCCTCGCGGCCCTCGAGGACATCGTGCGCGCGCGCGGCCTCGAACCTCGCTACCACGCGGAGCTCGACGTGGCCGAGGTGTACCCGTACGAGGTGTCCGCGTCGCCCGAGGCCGCGCTGCGCGTGGTCTACCAGCGCAGGCCGCCGCGCCCGCTCGAGGGCGCGTCGTTCGTGATCGCGCGCCTGCTCGGCGCCCCGTTCGTGCGCCGCAGGCTCGTGTTCCCGGCCGAGGCGCGCGACGACGTCGAGGCGCTGCTCAGCTCCCATCGAGGAGCGCGTTGACGCGCGCTCCCCAGAGGGTAGATGCTCCCGCGCCCCGATGGGAGTGATGGTGCATCGATCTCGCGCGTGGCGGTGCGCGGCCCCCGGCCTCGCCCTGCTTCTGACCACGTCGACCGCGGGCGCCGTGCCTCGACGCGCGCCTGCTTCGCTGCCCGTGGGGCCGTCGCCCGTGACCTTCGCGATCGAGCCCGTGCCGGGCACCTGGCAGTGGCGCTGGTCGATTCGCAACGTCACCGACGCGGCCGTCGAGATCGCCGCCGACCACCGCCTCGTGTGGTTCGAAGTGCCGCCCCCGCCGCCGGACCCCGCGGCGCCCCGTCGTCGCGCGCGACGCGCCGCGCCCGTGCGCTGCGTCTTCGAAGCGCGGCCCGCGAACGCGGAGGCCGCGGCCCGCACCGAGCTCCGCCCCGGCGAGCGCTACTCGGAGCTCGTGGACCTGCGCGACGTGTGTCGGCTGCGCGTCCCCGCGGCGATGACCCCCGGCGCGCTCGTGGTCGCGCACTACGGCTTCGCGCCGCTCTCGGCCACCGGCCGGCCTCGCCCGACGCGCGCGCGCTGGATGGCGCGCACGCTGCTGCTCGACGCCAACCCCTACCCGGTGAACGACCTCACGGCGACCGTCGCGGTGCCCGAGGGCGAGCCCCCGACGCGCGCCTCGGCCACGCCGCGAGCGGGCACGCCCACGCTCGTGGGGCACGACGCGCAATCCGCCACGGGCGAGGGGCTCCGCGCGTCGCTGCGGCTGCGCAACGAGACCGCGAGGCCGTTCTGGACGCTGCTCCGCACGGTGCAGTTCTCGTTCGAGGTCGAGACCCCCTCGGGGCGCGCCGTCACCTGCGACGCCGTCTCGCGAGAGCCCGCGCCGTTCCGAGAGTTCTTCGTGCGTCTCGGGGCCGGGGCGAGCCGCGGCGTGCGCCTCGCGCCCTTCGAGTACTGCCCCATCGGCACCTTTCAGGAGGCCGGGCTCTATCGGGCGCGCGCGGTGTTTCGAACGACGGCGAACGGCGAGCCCTGGCTGCGCGGAGAGGTGTTCACCGGCCGCGTCGAGTCGGAGCCTTTCCTCTTCCGCGTGTGGCGGGGCAACGGTCGCTACTGGCCGTCGGGGCTCCAGGTGTCCGGTTGACAGGTGTCGTGCGAGGGCGCTCCATGGAGGGCGCGCGAGGGCGGTGATGGCGAAGATCCTGGTCGTCGATGACCAGCGGAACATCCGTACGACGTTGGGGCTGATGCTCCGCGCGCACGGCCACGAGGTCGACGAGGCGGCCGACGGCGACCAGGGCATCGAGAAGGCCTCGGCCGCGGTGTACGACCTGGTGATCACCGACCTGCGCATGGGCGCGCGCGACGGCCTCGAGGTGCTGCGGCGCATCAAGGACGCGCACGCGCTCACCGAGGTCATCGTGATGACCGCGTTCGGGTCCATCGAGAGCGCCGTCGAGGCCATGCGCCTCGGCGCGTACGACTACATCCAGAAGCCGTTTCTCGAAGACGAGCTCATGGTGAAGGTGCAGCGCGCCCTCGAGAAGCGCGCGCTCACCGCGCAGGTCGCGCTGCTCACCGCGGAGTTCCGCGACCGCTACCGCTTCGAGAGCATCATCGGGCGCTCGCCGGCGATCCGCGAGGTGCTCACGCGCATCGCGAAGTTCGCGCCCACCGACGCCACGGTGCTCATCACGGGCGAGTCGGGCACGGGCAAGGAGCTCGTCGCGAAGGCCATTCACGCGAACTCCAAGCGCGCCGACAAGCCCTTCGTGCCCGTGAACTGCGCGGCCGTCACCGAGACCCTGCTCGAGAGCGAGCTCTTCGGCCACGTGCGCGGCGCGTTCTCGGGCGCCGTGAGCAACCGCCGCGGGCTCATCGAGGAGGCCGACGGCGGCACGTTCTTCTTCGACGAGATCGGCGAGACGACCCCGTCGTTCCAGGCCAAGCTCCTGCGCGTGTTGCAGGAGGGCGAGATCCGGCGCGTGGGCGACAACCGCCCCGTGAAGGTCGACATCCGCGTCGTGGCCGCGACCAACCAGGACCTGCACCGCGCCATCGCCGAGAAGCGCTTTCGCCAGGACCTCTACTACCGTCTCAACGTCGCGCGCTTCATGCTCCCGCCGCTGCGCGACCGCCGCGAGGACATCCCGCTGCTCGTCGAGCACTTTCTCGGCAAGGCCTGCCGCAAGATGAACGTGCGCGTGCGCCTCGGCGACTCGGTGATGGACTACCTCGTCTCGTACGACTACCCGGGCAACATCCGGGAGCTCGAGAACATGGTGGAGCAGGCCGTCGCGCTCGCGTCGCTGTCGGGCGTGATCGAGCTCGAAGACATCGTGCCGCAGGGGCTGCCCGAGGTGCCGAGGGACCGCCCCGACGACCGCACGCTCGCGTCGTCGGTCGACGCCGCCGAGCGCGCGGCCATCGAGAACGCCCTGCGCGAGAGCGACGGCAACCGCGAGCGGGCTGCGGAGCTGCTCGGGCTCTCTCCCACGACGCTCTGGCGCAAGATGAAGCGCCTCGACATCCGCTGGGGCGTGTAGAGGGGCGCGCTACTCGCGCGGCGAGAAGTTGAAGCGCACCTGCGCGATCGCGCAGCCGCCCCGCGCGGGGGGCACCTGAAGCCTGCGCAGCGAGGTCTTGACGCACTCGACCAGGGCGCGGCTGTTCATCGGCGTGGCGACGCGCACGTCTTCGATGCGACCCGAGGTGCCGACCTTGAGCTCTGCGGTGAGAGGCCCGCGGAGCTGGGGGTTGCCGCGGAGCTCTCGCTCGTAGCACGCGCGCAGCGCGCCGTAGTTCGCCTGCGCGGTGCGCGTGACGCCGCCGGGGTCGGTGAGCTGGCCGGGGCACGCGTCGACGTAGCGGGTGACGTAGCGGATGCGCGGGGGTCCCGCGTCGGGCGGGGGCCCCGCGTCGGGCTCGTCGGGGGGCAGCTCGATCGGCGCGGCGACCGTGGGCGAGGGCGGGGGCGTGCTCGCGTCGGCGGTCGCGACCGGCGTCGGCCGCGCGGGGGCGGGGGGCGGGGACTTCGTCATGAAGTAGATCCCTGCGCCGCCGCCGACCAGGAGCAGCAGTCCGATGACAGCGTACCTGGCGTTGCCTCCCTCGGAGCGCGGTGCTTCGAGATTGTCGTCCACGGTCGGTGATTCCTCCTTCGGCGTCGCGGGGCTTCGAGCGGTCCGCGCACGGAGCCACGTGCATAGCACACTCCCGCGCGCCGACGTTCAGACGAACGACGGCCGGCGGCCCGGGCTTTAGCGGAGCAGCCGCGTTTCTGCGTGCACCCGCATGCGGACCTGGATCGACGCCCGGCCCGCGGGGAGCGCGCCGCCCGCCACGAGGTCGATCGTGGCCCTGGCGAAGAGCCTGAAGCGTCGCGAGGTGTTGAGCAGGTGGCTCGAGAGCGCCGCGTTGCCGGCGGCGTCGAGCTCCACGTCGCCGCTCGCTGCGCCCGCGGGCGTGAACTGGATCACGGGGATGCGTCCGAGCCGCCGCACGCCGTCGGAGCCGATGCCCGTCGACGACTCGGGCCCCCAGAAGACCTCGATGGGCCCCACGGGCACGCGCAGCCCCGCGGCGGAGGCCTGCCAGGACATCTGCGCGATGGTGACGCTCTGGAGGTTGCTCCCGATGGTGCCGAGCTCGGACGAGTACGCCGTGAGGTCGACGACGTTCATGATCCCGAGGTCGAAGGTGTACGGCGCGGGGTCGCACGCGCCGCCGACGCACTGGAGCGTGAGGCCCGAGGGCGCGAGCGAGGGGCACTGCGCGCCCGCGCCGCACGGCACCCGCGCGAGGGTGCCCGATGACTGGAAGCCCGCGGGGACCGTGATGCGCGAGGCGTCGACGTCGAAGCCCAGCGGGCCGACGCCCACGTCGATGGGCACGCCGCCGGAGCATCCGGCGGGCGAGAGGGAGACGAGCGCGGCCAGCGGCGCCGCGCGGACAAGCGAGAAGAAGGGGCGCACCCGGTCAGTGTGTGGCCTCTGGCCTGTCGCTTCAAGAGCTACGCGAAGCGCCGCCGGCCGCGTGGACGCAACGTTGAACCGCGCGCGCGGCGGGTGTTACGCTGCGCGCATGCCGCTCATCGAGACCGAAGAGGCCGCGCGCAGGCTTGCGCGCGCGATCGCCAGCGACCTCTCGCTCTACAACGAGGAGAAGATCACGCGCGGGCTGCAGGAGGACAACCTCTTCGACGCGCTCAACGAGGAGATCGAGGAGGGCCGACAGCTCTTCAAGTCGCGCGTCTCCCCGGAGCTCTACAACCGGAACTTCTATGGCCGTGCGATCGTGGACATTCTCGTCAAGTCGAAGAAGCACGTGAAGTCGAAGGCCTGGTGACGGCGCGCACGGTCTCCCTCGCCGCGCGGCCCGAGGACGTGGGCGAGCGCGTCGACCGTGTGCTCGCCGCGCGGCTGGAGGGGGATGGGCTCTCGCGCTCGGCGCTCTCGAAGCTCTGCGACGAAGGGCGCGTGACGGTGCGCGGCGCGGCGGTGAAGGCCAGCTACAAGCTCCGCGCGGGCGACGAGGTCGCGGTCGACGTGCCGCCGCCCGAGCCCTCGACCGCCGTCGCGCAAGACATCCCCCTCACGGTGGTCTACGAAGACCGCGACCTGCTCGTGGTCGACAAGCCCGCGGGCCTCGTGGTGCACCCCGCGCGCGGCCACGCGAGCGGCACGCTGGTGAACGCCGTGCTGCATCACGCGGAGGTCGACGACGACGACGACCCGCTGCGCCCGGGGATCGTGCACCGCATCGACCGCTACACCTCGGGGCTGCTCGTGGTGGCCAAGACGCCGGCGGCGCGCGAGGCCCTCATCGAGCGCTTTCGCGCGCACGACATCGAGCGGAGCTACGTCGCGCTCACCGAGGGCGTGCCGCCGCGCGAGGTCACCTTCGACACGCTCTACAACCGACACCCGACCGACCGCGTGCGTTTCTCGTCGAAGGTGCGCGAGGGCAAGCGGGCGGTGACCCACGCGCGGGTGATCGAGTCGCTCGCTGGCGGAGCGGCCGCGTACGTGCGCTGCGCGCTCGAGACGGGGCGCACGCACCAGATCCGGGTGCACCTGTCGGACGCGGGCTTCCCGCTGCTCGGCGACGCGCTCTACGGGCGGCGTCCGCGCGACGCGCGGGTCAGGGCCGTGGCCGAGGCGCTGGGGCGCCAGGCGCTGCACGCCGAGGTGCTGGGCTTCGCGCACCCGGTCACGGGCGCGCCGCTGCGCTTCGAGTCGCCGCCGCCCGACGACTTCGCGCGCGCGCTCGCGGCGCTGCGCGCCCTCGGCTGAAGTCGCTTTACACGGCGGCGCGCGCGGCGATAGCACCGAGCGAGCACCATGAGCGACACCGCGAGCCCCGGCGCGCCTGAGCGACCCTACCGTGAGATCACGTTCGCGGGCGTGGCCCTCGGCGTGGTCGTCGGCGTCCTGATGACCGTGAGCTTCACGTACGCGGGGCTCAAGCTCGGGTTCACCGTGCCCGCGAGCATGGTGAGCGCGATGCTCGGGTGGGGCGTGCTGCGCGGCATGCTCAAGAGGGGCAGCATCGTCGAGAACAACATCAACCAGACGGTGGCCGCGGCGATCAACGTCTCGTCGGCGGGCGTGATCTTCACCGTGCCCGTGCTCTACCTCACGAGCTCGGAGGTGGCGCGCACGCGCGGCGACATCGTGGCCGCCGCGCAGGCGGCGCACCAGACCGTCGACGAATATCTGCGCGCGCACCCCGGCGCCGCGCAGACGATCCCGACGAACTTTCTGTGGGCCATCGCGGCGAGCGCGCTCGCGGGCGCGGTGCTCGGGGTGCTGTTCATCATCCCGTCGCGCAAGCAGATGATCGACCTCGAGCGGCTGGTGTTCCCCTCGGGCGTGGCGACGGCGGCGATCTTGAAGGCCTCGGGGTCGGGGCAGAAGCGCGCGCGCTACCTCATGTACGGCATCCTCGCGTCGATCGCGTTCGCGACGCTCGTGGGCCTGCCCTCGGTGGTGCCGTCGCTGCCGTGGCCCGCGCTCGAAGACCTCGACCTCTCGGAGCTCGCGCACCTGCCCGCGTGGTTCGCCGTGACCATCGCCATCAACGGAGGGCTCACCTCGGTCGGCGGCGGCTACATCACGGGGCGCGCGGGGCTCGTGCTGCTCGTGGGCGCGGTGATCGGGCACTGGGTGGTCACCCCGCTCGTGGTGACGCAGCACTGGATGCCCGCCGAGGCCGTGGCGAACATCGCGCAGGCCGCGTCGGAGCTCTCGGGCGCCGCGCGCGCGCACGCGGTGGAGTCGGGCCTCGGGCGATGGGCCTTTCGCAACGTCACGCGCCCGCTCGGCGTGGGGATGCTCCTCGGGGGCTCGGTCGCGTCGGTGATCCTCACGGCGCCGACGCTCCTCTCGGCGGTGCGGTCGATCCGGCAGCAGCGCGCGCGCGGCGGCGGCGTCGCGCAGGAGCTCTCGCCGACGCTGCTCTACGGCGGCGTGGTCGGCGGCTTCGTGGCGCTCTTTCTCGCCGCGTGGCTGGGCGCGCCCGAGGTGGGCGTGGGGCGCATCTTCGCCGCGGCGCTCGTGGCGACCGTGTGGATGTGGCTCGCGAACATCATCGTGTCGATCGCGACGGGGCGCACCGACAACTCGCCGCTGTCGGGCATGGCGCTCATCACGATCCTGCTCACGCTCACGCTGCTCGGGCGCTCGGCGGGCGGGGTCACCGTGGCCGTGCTCATGGCCGTCGCGGTGTGCGTCGCCACGGGGCAGGGCTCCGACATGATGTAGGACCTCAAGACGGGTCACCTCGTGGGGGCGATCCCGCGGCGGCAGCAGCTCGCGCAGCTCGCCGTGGCGTGGATCGGGCCGCTCGTGTCGCTGGTGACGCTGATGGTGCTCTCGAAGAAGTTCCTCTTCGGCAACGACCCGCTCACGGCGCCGCAGGCGCAGGCGATCCGCGCGGCGATCGACATCGTCGCGCCGCCCGAGAACGCCGACGCGCTCCAGCACGCGCTCGCCGAGGCCACGCGCCTCCGCTACCTCGTGGGCGCGGGCGCGGGGCTCGTGCTCACGCTCGGCGCGGGCGGCGGGCTCGGCGTGGTGCTCGGGCTCTCGATGTACCTGCCCATGTCGGTCACCCTCACGTACTGCATCGGCTGCGCGGGCGCTGTGGTCACCGAGAAGCGCTTCGGCAAGGAGTGGGTCGAGGACGTGGGCGTGCCGCTCGCCGCGGGCTTTCTCGTGGGCGAGGGCCTCGCGCAGGTGGTGCTCGTGGGCGCCGACCTCGCGCGCGTCGCGCTGGGAGGCGGCCGATGAAGCCGAAGGACCTCGTTCCCTGGGTGCTCTACGCGGGGCTGCTCGTGGCGATGGCCGGCGGCGCGCCGTGGCCGCGCCCGAACTGGGCCGTGGTGGTCGGCGGCGTGGGCATCGTCGTCGCGGGGATCGTCCTCAAGCGCAAGGTCGAGTCGGTCGCCGCGGGCGAGGGCGCGGGGCGCGAGGGCGTCTACCGCGCGGCGGCCGGAGGGGACGAGGCGCCGCTCTCGAAGCTCGAGGCGGCCGTGCGCGCGCTCGCGGCCGAGGCCGCGGCGCGCGAGCTGCGCGAGCTGGCCGAGCGCATCGACGCCTTGCAGGGAGGGCCCGTCGCCGACGTGGCCTCGGGTCAGGACGACTTCGTGCGTCGCTACGGCTTTCAGGCGTGGGCGTC